>JAYVNC010000165.1:0-4955 GCA_043758655.1 Novosphingobium sp. | reverse complement strand
CGAAAAAGCCAGCGGCGAAGAAGGCGGCTCCGGCTAAGAAGGCGGCAAAGGAAGAAGCTGCTCCTGCGGTTGAGGAAAAGCCCGCCAAGAAAGCTGCTGCTCCTAAAAAGGAAGCCGCACCCAAGGCTGAAAAGGCTCCGGCCAAGAAGCCCGCCGCCAAAAAGTAATCTCCCGTTTGCATCGGGAATCGAGAGGGGCGCGGCGCAGGCTGCGCCCTTTTTCGTTGCCTTGCGCGCGGGCTTGCGTTATAACGAATGTATGAACGCCACCGTCAAGATCACCAAGATCGGCAATTCTGCCGGGATCATCCTTTCCAAGGAACTGCTGGCGCGTCTGCGCGCTGCGGTGGGGGATACGCTGTATGTCAGCGAAGCACCCGATGGGGTTCGCATCACGGCGGGCAACCCTGATTTCGCCGCAAAGATGGAAGCGGCAGAACAGATCATGCGCGAAGATCGCGATATTCTGCGCGTTCTGGCCAAGTAAGGGCCAAAGCTGGTGACCGACGCTGTGCGAATTGAGCCAATTTGGCTAGAAGCGAAAATTGCCCTTGCTGTCCATGATCGCCAACTGGCAGAGCATGGCGGCATTGCTGGCGTGCGAGATTTCGGTGCGCTGGAATCGGCGCTGGCGCGGCCAATCAACCAATGGACCTATGGCGAGGATGATCCTTGCGCGCTCGCGGCGGCGTTTGCCTTTGGCATCGCCCGCAACCATCCGTTTTCCGATGGCAACAAGCGCACGGCTTGGGTGCTCGCGCGCCTTTTCCTGACGCTCAACGGCGTGCAAATTGTTTTTGAGCCGGAAGATGCCATCCGCACCGTTCTCGCGCTCGCCGCCGGAGAACTGAGCGAGGACGAGATGGCAGACTGGTTCCGGGGTCATCTGGCTGCTGCCTAAGCCGAATTCTCCCGCCTACTCACCCCAGCGTTTGAACCCGGGCACTGCCAGCACCGCAGTTCGCGCGCGCTCATAGGCTGCGCCCGCTTCCAGAACCTTGCGGTCCTCCCATGCTCCGGCAACGAAGCTTAAACCCTCAGGCAGACCTTCAACCGCGCCCATTGGCACGGTCAGGTGCGGGTAACCGGCAATCGCGGCGAGTGATCCCATTCCGATCGGCAAACTGTGATCGCCCGTGACTAGGTCAATCGTCCAAGCTGGGCCTTCGGTGGGGAACACCAGCATGGCGAGCTTGCCCTCCGCCATCAGTTTGTCGACGCCGTCCTTGCCTGCCAGCCGCAACGATTCTTCGCGCGCCTTTTTGTAGGCGGCTTCGTCTGTGAGTTTCACGGCTGTCTCAAAGGTTTCCTGCCCGAACCATCGCATTTCCTCGGCCTCGTGCGCCTTGTTCCAAGCGATAAGCTCGGCAAGGCTGCGCACCGGGGGATTGCCGGGCAGGTCTTTGAGATAGGCGTCAAGGTCTTGGTGCAGTTCGTAATGCAGTACAGCCGATTCGCCCTTGTACATCGCTGCATCGGGTTCGTAATCAAGCTCGACCAGCACTGCGCCTGCACGTTTCAGGTCTGACAAAGCGTGGTCAAACAGCGCTTCGGTGGCCTTGTGCTTGCCGGTCGCCTTGCGCAGCACGCCGATGCGCATTCCGGCAAGACTCGCGGCATCAAGCCCCGCAGCGAAATTCTCGCGGTGCAGATCAGCCCTAGCGGTGGCGGGATCGGCAGCATCGGACCCGGCAATCGCGGTGAGGATTAGTGCGGCATCGCGCACCGTCATCGTCATCGGCCCCGGCGTGTCCTGACTGTGGCTGATCGGCACGATATAGCGGCGCGAGACGAGGCCCACCGTAGGTTTGAACCCGACAATGCCGTTGGCGCTCGAAGGACAGGTGATCGATCCGTCGGTTTCTGTGCCAATCGCTGCCCAGGCAAAGCCCGCCGCCACCGCCGCGCCGCTGCCCGATGAGGAACCACACGGTGTCCGGTCCAGCGCATGCGGATTACGCGTTTGCCCGCCCACACCGCTCCAGCCTGATGTTGAATGCGACGAGCGGATGTTCGCCCATTCGGAAAGGTTGGTCTTGCCAAGGATCACCACGCCTGCGCTGCGCAGTTTCGCCACCAAGGGGCTATCACGGTGGGTAACGTTGTCTTTGAGCGCGAGGCTTCCAGCAGTGGTCGCCATTTCATCGGCTGTTTCAATATTGTCCTTGATTAGCATGACTTTGCCGGTGAGCGGCCCCGCCAGCATGCCGGTCATTCGCTCTGCCGCCTGCGCCTCGCGAATGGCATCAGGATTGATCGCAATCACCGCGCCCACCTTTGGCCCCTCGCGATCAAGCGCATCGATCCGCTGAACGTAATCGGAAACGCGCGCTGGGGCGCGGGTAAGGTCTGGCTTGGGCAGCGCGGTCGCGCAGCCGGAGGCGAGAAGGGCCAGCGGTAGCAGCACAGTATTTCGGATCATTGGCTTCAGCTCCTCATTGATCGGTGCGATGCTAGGCGGTGAATTTTGCCATGCAAGCCCGATTGCGCGAGGCGGCCCACCACAATTGTAGGTTAACGCCCTTGAACATCTGCCATTCAGTCGCGAGATAGGCGCGGCAACCAGATGAGGATTCCCATGCTCGACCTGTTCGGCGCGAATAACGCCCAAGGAAAGTTTACCCACGACCCCTACACCGGCGCCCTGGTGCCGACGGTGGTCGAGCAGTCCAGCCGGGGCGAGCGGGCCTTTGACATCTTCTCGCGCCTGCTGCGTGAGCGGATCATCTTTGTGACGGGTGAGGTTGAGGACCACATGGCCTCGCTGATCGTCGCGCAGCTGCTGTTTCTTGAAAGCGAGAATCCTTCCAAGGACATCTCGATGTATATCAATTCGCCGGGCGGCGTGGTCACAGCGGGCCTCGCGATCCACGATACCATGCAGTACATTCGCCCGCGGGTTTCCACGGTTTGTGTTGGGCAGGCCTGCTCAATGGGCTCGTTCTTGCTCGCCGCAGGTGAGCCGGGGATGCGCATCGCCCTGCCGCAGGCGCGGATCATGATCCATCAGCCCTCGGGCGGATCGCGCGGCATGGCGAGCGACATCGAGATTCAGGCGCGCGAAATTCTGCGCCTTCGCCTGCGCTTGAACGAGCTTTATGCCAAGTTTACCGGCAAGATGGTGGAAGAAATTTCGATCGCAGTCGATCGCGATAACTGGCTCGATGCCGGTGAAGCAAAGGCGTTTGGCCTTGTCGACAAGGTGTTTGAAGCCCGCCCCGATAGTGACAAACCGGGCGCTGAAAAGGGCTCTGGCGGCGCTCCTGACTGAACAAATTGTACTAAAAAACCTTCGTAGAACCGATTTTCAGCCCTCAGTAAGCTTGTGCTGCTAAGGCGCATGTTTGATTTTGCGCAATTTCCAGCTAAAACTGGCGAATCTCCCGTCCGGGTGACACAGGAATAAGAATGACGAAACTGAGCGGTTCAGACGCCAAGAGTACACTTTACTGTAGCTTCTGCGGGAAGTCACAGCACGAAGTGCGCAAGCTTATTGCCGGCCCCACCGTGTTCATCTGCGATGAATGCGTTGAGCTGTGCAATGATATTATCCGTGAAGAAACCAAGGCTGGCATCGCTGGCAAAAAAGACGGTGGCGTCCCGTCCCCGCGCGATATTTTCACCACGCTCAACGATTATGTCATCGGGCAAGACCGCGCCAAGCGCGTGCTTTCAGTGGCGGTACACAACCATTACAAGCGGCTGAAACACAGCGGCAAGGGCGGCGATGTTGAGCTGCAAAAGTCGAACATCCTGCTTGTTGGACCTACCGGCTGCGGCAAGACCTTGCTTGCGCAAACGCTCGCGAAAACGTTCGATGTGCCGTTCACCATGGCCGATGCCACCACGCTGACCGAAGCCGGTTACGTGGGTGAGGATGTGGAAAACATCATCCTCAAGCTGCTTCAGGCGAGCGATTATAACGTCGAGAAGGCGCAGCACGGCATCGTCTATATCGACGAGATCGACAAGATCAGCCGCAAAGCGGAAAACCCCTCGATCACCCGCGATGTTTCGGGCGAAGGCGTGCAGCAGGCGCTGCTCAAGCTGATGGAAGGCACCACCGCAAGCGTTCCTCCGCAAGGCGGCCGCAAGCATCCGCAGCAGGAATTTTTGCAGGTCGATACCACGAACATCCTGTTCATCTGCGGCGGCGCGTTTGCTGGCCTCGAAAAGATCATTTCGGACCGCCTGCAAAAGCGTTCAATCGGTTTCGGCGCGCATGTTGCCGATCCGGATAAACGCAAGGTCGGCGAACTGTTGCAGAAGGCAGAGCCTGAGGACCTGCTCAAGTTCGGGCTGATCCCTGAATTTGTTGGCCGCTTGCCGGTGATCGCGACGCTGGAAGACCTTGATATTGAGGCTCTGGTCAAGATCCTGAAAGAACCCAAGAACGCGCTGATTAAGCAATATGCCAAGCTGTTCGATCTTGAAGACGTCGCGCTGACCTTCACCGAAGATGCGCTCGAAGCGATCGCCCGCAAGGGTATCGAACGCAAAACCGGCGCGCGCGGGCTTCGTTCGATTGTTGAATCGATTTTGCTCGATACGATGTTCGATCTGCCCACCGAGGATGATATTTCTGAGGTCGTGGTCGACAAAGACGTCGTCGAAGGCCGCAAAGACCCAGTGCGCGTACACAAAGGCAAGGAAGAGGCGGCCTGAGGGCCGGTGCCCCGGTCAGCGGATTAAAGGTTGATTTTTTAGGCAATCAGTGGCAGGAGGGAATCGGAGGCTTTGTAACCCGGAAGGGAAGCATTGCCTTTTCCATTTTATGGGCCTTACATTTCTTCCTTGACTCGCAATTCTGTGATGGTTGTAAACCCCCAAGTATCGTGACCGCCGGGGGTTTGTGCATGATATCTTAGGTTGCAAACCTGTTGAGCAACGGAAGCCAGTTCATCGCGTTTTTCCTTCACCATTGGTCGCCGACTTCCTTTTAATCTAACACCCCAA
>JAYVNC010000164.1:0-4957 GCA_043758655.1 Novosphingobium sp. | reverse complement strand
TCAAACAGGGCAGCGTATTCCACCCGGCAGAATATCGCGCTGAGTTTATGAATGGCGTGTCGATGGCATGGAGCCGTCAACAGTGGATCATGGGTTGCTGCGCCGCGTGGACCGAGGAAAGCCGCGCCGAGCATTACCAGAACCTGGCCTCGCTCGATGGCCGGATCGTGCTCGCGGGAGAACATGTGTCGTATTATGGCTGCTGGCAAGAAGGCGCGATGGGATCGGCGCTTGATGCAGTTACCCGGCTGCACAAGCGGGCGCTTGCAGCCTAGCGGACCAAATCCGCAGGTCGTCAGCCGAGGCCCTTGCGGCAATCGGTTGGCTGTTCCGCGTCTGAAGATACGCGATTGCATGATCGACCGCACGGCGCACAACATCATCAAACAGTGGCGGATCAACGAGCCTCATTTTTGAATCCTTTTGAGATCATCTTGCTGACAAACGCTTTCCCATCCGAACCAGCGGAACGGTTACGCCGTTGATCGGCTGTGATGTGACCTTCTCAATCGGCGCATAACCGCATGCACTGTAGAGCGGAACTCCCGCCAGCGTGGCCATCATTTCGGTCCTAGAAAATCCCGCCGCGCGCGCCGCTTCCTCACACAGTTGCAAAACATGCCTGCCCACGCCTCGCCGGGTGAAGCCGGGGTCGGTGTACATTGCGCGCACGCTGGCGGCATCGGTGGCGGGGTTCAGCACCTTTGGCTCGCGATCAACAACGCTGTCATCGCCGCCATACAACGTGGCGCGCCAGCTCCACCCCCCGCACCCGGCAAGTGCGCCATCGCATGCCAACATGAAATAGGTTTGATCGATAATGAGCTGCGTATCGAGCCCCATTACCTGCTGGCTCGCCACCACTTGTTCGGGGGTAAGAAAATCGTCCTGTAAGCTATCAATCGCTCGCGCCATCAACCCGCGCAGCGCGCTCAGATCTTCGATTTGCGCGAGACGGTGCGTGGATGCTGACATTACTGCAGGCTATCGTTTTGGCCGCGAGAAAGCAACGCCACAGGTCCAGTTGCGCCTTCGATTCCACCTTGAAAAATCATCGTGACCAAAGCTGCACAGGGGCCGAACTGCGCGAGGCTGTGGTGCATCAGCAACAATGAGCGGCGGACTTGAAGGGCCTTCGTAGAGAGCTTGACGTTCGTTGTGCGATGCAACATTCTCCGCATTCAGACTAAGTTCGTGACAGGCAAGGTGTTCCAAGAATGAAACTGGGCTACGGGTTGAACCGGCAGTTTAGCAGGCGCAGCCCTTGGCGTGGGCGGCTCGCTGCGATGCGCTCACGGTGACGAACGGGCCGATTTTGAGACAAGTTTTGGGCGAACCGGAGCAATTACAGTCATCCGCTTTAAACAAACGTGGGTGGATACACGAATTCCTCGCATCCCGTTCGTTGACGCCGCAGATGGATTACGCGGTAATTCTTTCAGCAATGGCGCTGCTGGCCATCTTACTAGTGATCGACATGGCGACCGGCTGGAACGGTAATCTTGTCCATATGGTCGGCGCAATCGCGGTACTGGCTATCGGACTCACCGCGTTTATGGGCTATCGTCGCGAAGCAAATTGCCCCCTCGGACCGGCCATCCGGCATAACCCCGAGGCCGATCAAGCGCGTGATAGCAAATCTGCTGACACTGCCAAGAACCGCTACCTTGCCAACCTAAGCCACGAGATACGCTCACCCCTCAATGCGATCTATGGCTATGCGCAGCTTGTCGAGCGTAACGAGGGTGTTAATCCGCAAGACGCTGCCCGGATTATCCGCCGGTGTGCCGAACATATGACCAGCCTGATAGATGTTCTGCTCGATGATTCGCTGTCCAACAATGGCGTGATGCGGATCAAGGTTGAGGTGATTAGCCTTGGCCAATTTATCGACCAGATTGTCTCTATGATGCGGCCAGCTGCCAGTGCGAGGGGCCTTGCCTTTGAATACGTTGCGCAATCGCGATTGCCCGATTTTGTGCGGCTCGATCAAAACCGTTTTCGGCAGGTGCTTATCAACCTGCTCACCAATGCCATCAAGTTTACCGATCACGGATCTGTAACGCTGAACGTGCGCTATGCCGGACAGGTCGCTACGTTTGAAATTTCGGACACCGGTCCGGGTATTTCACCCGAAGATCGTGAACGCATTTTTGACCCATTCGAGCGCGCGGGAAGTGACGAGCAGCAAACCCGGCCCGGGATGGGGATGGGGCTTTCGATTACCAAGGCAATCGTCGAAATTCTGGGCGGCAAGCTGGAAATCGAAAGCGTTTCGGGCGGCGGAACCTTGTTTCGCGTATCCTTGATGATGGGCGAAGTGGCTGGGCAAGCAGCGCCTGCGCGGCAAATCCGCAAGGTGGTGGGATATGCGGGAAAACGTCGCTCTATCATCATCGTTGATGACGATCCCGAGCAGATGTCGTTCCTTGAACATCTGCTGGCCATGCTTGGATTTGATGTTCTCGCTGTAAAAGACGGGGAAACCTTGCTTTCTGTCAGCCGCACTAAAAATTTCGATCTCGCAATCCTCGACATCTCGCTGCCCGGAATTTCAGGATGGGAAACGGCGGCAGTTCTGCGCGCGAGAGCTGGAAAAGATATTCAAATCCTTATGCTGTCAGCCAATGCTCAGGAATTCCATCGCCAAGACTTCCACACGCCATTGCATGATTATTTTTTGGTCAAGCCGGTGAAATTCGACGCCCTTATCGAGGCCATCGGCGGCCTGCTCAATCTGTCCTGGAAGTGGGTTGTCGCTGAGAGTGTGACGGAGCCGTCACCGCCGCATTCCAAATCGTCGCTAAGTCCGGCTGCACGGGCGCACGTTACGAAACTGCAAGAGCTTCTACGGATCGGCTACGTTCGGGGTATCGAAGAGGAGATACGCGGCCTGAAACAAAGCACCCCCGCAGCCGAAGGATTGGATAAAGTGCTGCTTGACTGTCTGGACCGTTTTGATCTGGCCCGAATGTCTGACGTGCTGGAGAGGTTATGACGCGATGAACTTGACCGCTCACACTGACACCGTGCTGGTGGTAGATGACGAACCCGATGCGCTGCGGATGCTCGTCGCTATGCTTGAAGCCGCCGAAATTTCGGTGTTGGTCGCAACATCTGGGCAAGGTGCGCTCGATCTGCTGCAACACATTGTTCCCGATCTTATCCTGATGGACGCGATCATGCCCGGCCTTGATGGCTTTGAAACCACCAGCAGGATCAAATCAAACCCCACACTCGCCAGCATTCCCGTGGTGTTTATGACCGGCCTTACTGAAAGCGAGCACGTGGTTGAGGCGTTTGAGGTGGGCGGGGTCGACTATGTTCGAAAACCGGTGAATTTCATGGAATTGCTGGCACGGGTTCGGGTGCACATGGCGCAAGGCCGCGCCGCCCAAGCCTCTGCCGCGAGCCTTGATGCCACTGGCCGGCTGATGATCGCAACCGATGTGCTCGGCAGCCTGATCTGGTGCACGCCGCGCGCAGAAACAGCGATTGGCAAACTTTCACCCGGTTGGCGGCGTGATGCAGACGCTTTGCCTGCTGAGCTGCGCAAATCGGTTGAACGGCTGTTGACGCGCCCTGATCCGCAAGGCACCTCCATGCGGATTGAGCACACGCACAGCGGCGGCACGCTTGAACTGGTGGTTATCGCCGAATACCGCGAAAACGAAGTCCTCATCCGGCTCAATGAACTCAATCCAAAGCAAGACGTGGTTGATCTGCGCGACCGGCTACACCTCACCCTGCGCGAAGCCGAGGTGTTGTTGTGGGTTAGTTACGGCAAGTCTAACATCGACATCAGCGATGTGCTGAAAATCAGCCCGCGCACCGTGCAAAAACACCTCGAACGCATATACGAAAAGTTGGGCGTCGAAACGCGTTCCGCCGCTGCGGCGGTGGCGATCCGTACTATCGAAAATTAGCCCCAGTTACGCTGAAATCGCCAGCCTATTTTTTGCCCGGCTTTTTGGTATCCATCGGCTTCTTGGCAGCAATCGCCTCAATCTCGATCAAATAATACGGACCGACAAGCGCCGCGACCTGAAAGGTTGAACGGGCGACGGTGAACGGATTTTCCGCCGTGCCAAACACGGTTTTGAAGCCTTCATTGGCTCCGGCAAAATCCATTTTGCCCAAGCGCGGATCGGCAGCGACGAATAGCGTTAGCTTGATGACATCGCTCATCGTCATGCCTTGCGATTCAACGATGGCTTTGATTTTGCCTAGCGCGCTGATGGTTTGCGCCTTGGTATCGCCCATATCTTCAAGGCTCTTGATCTCGCTCATCGGCTTGGCCGGATCGACCGGCGAAGCGAGCTGGCCCGATAGATACAATAAATCCGTGCCCGCACTGACCTTTGCAGCATCGAGGATCAACGACGCAGGATTACGCTTGATCCTAGCTACCTGAGCATTGGCGCAAACCGGGGCCAACAAGGAAACCAGAGCAATCGCGGGGATCATCAAATGGCGCATCTTTAAATCCTTGTTCTTTATTGCAAAAATTTCGCTGCCCCAGCCAAACCTAGCTCGGCCTCTCGCAAGGCTATCAGGCACGGCGAACACTATACATGTAACCTAGCAATACCGTACGCAAATCGGCGTATCTGAGGGCGCGCCGGACTATACCCTCCTGGATTCGTACGTTTCGGGAACCCTTTTCATCGCAATAACGATGCAGATCAACGGCGCGACAAGTCAAACCGATTACCATTGCCAAATGCCCGTGTTGCAGTGCACAATAAGTCATGCGCATTGCCATCGTCGACGAAAGCGCCGCGCGCGCCACGGTGATTCAAGAGGGGCTTGCCTCGCTGGCGGACTGCGAGACCTTCGTTATTACCGAGCGGCGCGGGCTGGTCGCGCGGATTGGTGAGATTGACCCCGATGTCGTGCTGATGGACCTCGGTAACCCATCGCGCGATATGCTTGAGGAATACTTCGTGGTGAGCCG
>JAYVNC010000163.1:0-4998 GCA_043758655.1 Novosphingobium sp. | reverse complement strand
TTTCGCGGGGGAGCAGATGATTTCGGCTTTCACCTTCTGACAAATCAAACAGGGCGGGTTAATCCTGCCCCGTTCGCATTTCTGGCTGAGCGATTGATACCGGGCGATAATTCCACCGCTCAGCCCTGCTGCCATCCATCATTGAAACTTCGGCCATAAGCAGCTGGCCCTGCCGCCAATAGTGAATCCGCTGCGGATAATCATGCGCGGGGTTGGCGAATTCTATCGATTCGTCGCTGCCCACCGTCATCGGAAATTCGACCGCCGCCGCGCCTTTGACCTGCGCGACGTAAACCAGCTTGCCATCGCCCTTGGTGATGATCCGGGTGCTTTCCCAGACCCTTACCCGCGCACCGAAGCCTTCGCGGCCCATGCCGAGCATCATCCCGTCGCGCGGTTCGGTCCACATCTCCTCAGCCCAGGCCGCGCCGTCCTGCATTTGCCACATGCCTGCCATCCACCCGGGAAGCGGGCTATCAATGTGCGCGGAAAGGGTAGGTGCCGCCGGAACGCGGTCAATGATAACGGGTTCGCCGATAACTGGGGCCGCCAAGGCGAGCGGCAACACGGCCAAGCAGAGTGTGAATTTCATCGCGGTACGATGACACAGGCTTTGCGCCCGCCCAAGCGCAAATCGGTTATCTTGAGGCAATATGTGCTGTGGGCCGCGCCGGCGCTACATCGCGTGCGCGCAAGAGGATCCACGGCACCTGCGCCGGATTGAACATGGACCGCAGCTGGTGATCAAAATAGGGCGGCATATGATCGCCGACGATCAGGATGTCGGTCGGCGGCAGCGCCGGGTCCATTGCCATCTTGCTGATCGCATTGGCAAGGTTGTGGTGCACCGCAAACAACCGGCACAGCCGCGGCGAAACATTGGCAAGCGGCGTTTTGGGATCATCGCAGCCCTCGGTGCCCAGCGTTGCTTCGGGCAAAACCGGCAGGTGCGAGTTGAGTGTGACCCAATAGACGAATTGCGGCTTGCCCCCCTGCTTGATCATCGCGCCAATTTGCCGGGGAATATCGACATCACAAGCGCCGGGGAATATGCCACCGCAAGGCCGCGCTCCAGCCGATTCGAGCTGGTCGCCGAAAATTTCCTTGTCGAACTTCAGCTCTGGCCACCACTCGTCGCGTTCAAAGAAATTGGCCCGGAAGGCGTGTACGGCGGTCGCTTGATAGCCTGCCTTGTGCATCCGCTCGGGCAGGCAATTGGCTTTGCTGAAATCGAACGCGGCATAGTTGGCGAACTTGCCGCATATTTCGCGAAGTTCGCCAAAAGTGGTTGATCCGTAATAGTTCACTTGGCCATGGCTGACATCGTAGCGACCGCGCCATTCGTGCCGGTCCCAATCGGCGGCGAACATCGCCTTACCCTCAGCGAACTCTGGCACGCCGAGCGATTCGGCGAGCACGACGATCACATTGTGACGCGGGCCGGTGGCAGAGTGGCTGACGGCCTCTAGGCCGCTATCACCCACCGCAGAATGAAAGGTAAAGGCCGGATCAGGGGCCGAAGAAAAATTACCGCGAGCAGCTTCGGAAGCGAAATTATCGAAGCGCGCGAGGCCAGTGACCATTAACGCCGCCAGCCCCCATTGCCAAAGTTTACCGAATTTCGGCACAACGGGGGCGTGGTTGAACGCAAGGTACAGTGCCACAATTACCAGCGTTGCGATCACCAGATAATCGCTCGAGGTGTACCACTTTGCTTCAACCAGAAAGAACGGCAGTTGTGAGGAGGAACTGGTATCGAGGTTGAAGCTCATTAAAACAAAAGCAAATGTTACAAGTCCCGTCAGCCCCAACGCCGCAAAGCGCTTAAGCCAAGGCCATGGAATCTGGGCAAAAACAATCCCGAGGCAACCAGCGGCGATGAATACGCGGATCATGTTGGGTCCGCCCAGCGGCCAGAACATGATCGGGACAATGCACGGCGCGATTAGCCAATGCAAAGCCCACCGCCATGGTAGTACCGTGAATGGCCTAAACACCCCGTCCACTTGCCGCTCGCCCCTTCATTGCCCAGCCTGTGAATCTAGCGAAATCACAGGGCTAAGGGTTTTTCCTAGGGAGGTGAGGTCAATGGCGCGCTCACAGACTTGGTTAACGCGGGGGAAATCATATATTAGCGTTCGCTTAATCGGTGCCAATCGGCGCGCGCCAGCGCCCGGCCATCCATAGCCACAGCCCGGCACCAATAATCATCGCCGCACCAAGCAGCGTCATCGCATCGGGACGATCGTGGAAAAAGAAATATCCCAGCACGCTCGCGACGATCAGCTGAACATAGGTCGTCGGCGCGATAGTTGCCGCCCCGGCCCGCGCCGTGCCCTGGTAAATTGCCCAGTGCGCAGTGCTGGCGGTCGCGGCGATCACAGCGCAGCGCGCGATTACCGTCCAGTCTGGCATCAACACTGCCAGACGCGCTATGCCGCTGTGCGCACCGATGAATGTCGCGATTACAAGGAATGCTGCTGCCGAGACGGCAACGAAGAACTGCAGCGCCAGCCCGCTCGCCTTGCCTGCGGTGGCGCGGTTGCCGATCATTAGCAGGCTCATGCCAACCGCAGAAATCATCGGCAGCAGCGCGGCATACCCCAGCGCAGAAAAATTGGGCCGCAACACCACCAGTACCCCGGTAAAAGCTATCACGCTTGCCAGCCACGTTTCCCGCCGTGCCGGCTCCCCCAGAAACAGCGCCGAAAGCAGCGCAGTAATCATCGGGCTGGTAAAGGTTATCGCGGTCGCGGTGGCGAGCGGCATGAACATGACCGCCGAGAAAAAGCCGATGGTCGCCATTCCCACAGCAAATCCCCGCATCAGCTGGAGCCACGGCAATGGCACGATAAAGCCCGCGCGGCCCTCACGCAAGGCGAGCAGCATTCCAAGGCCAATTGCGCCGATCACATACCGCAGTGCCGCAATCGCAGTCGGGGCCCATGCGCCCACCATCGTCTTAACCACCGCATCGCCACAAGACAGCAAGGCGAACCCGCTGAGCGCCCAAACGAGGCCGTGCCGATCATTCTGTTGCACTATAACCCCTGTTTTCGCGCCGTTTAGGCCGCGCAAACCAACCCAAATCACACCATTTCGCGAAATATGAACTAAGTTGGCACCCTCTTTAGGAAGTTTTCAAAGTTTAAACCATATATCGCACATGAGAAAACGGTCTGCCGGAAAAGTTTTGGGCAGGCAGCAGGGATATTTGGCTGATGAGTGCATTCGGGCGAAAAGCAGGTGTTGGCGGTATGTCGCCCGGAGCGCGGCCACAATTTGGCGTAGCACGTCCGATGAAAGGTGGCGGCGGCAGTGCTGCGGCGGCTGATCCCGCGCGGCAGGGTGTCATGCCCCCGATGCCGATGGGCGGCCAAATCCCCGGCGGCGAACAGTTCCCACCGCTTCCCGGCATGAACGACGCGGTCTCGCAGCCAAGCGACGCGCAGGCCCTGAAAGCCGATGCGATGACCCGGCTGTCTGACCGGGCAAACTCCGTTACCGAAGGCCCGGCGGTAGTCGAAGGCTTTGAAGCATCGGTTCACAAGATCAAGGAGCAGGTGCTTCCGCGCCTGCTCGAACGCGTTGATCCAGAAGCGGCGGCGACGCTAACCAAGGATGAACTTTCCGAAGAATTCCGCCCGATCATCCTCGAGGTGCTCGCCGAACTGAAGATCACCCTCAACCGGCGTGAGCAATTCGCGCTTGAAAAGGTGCTGATCGACGAACTTCTCGGCTTCGGTCCGCTCGAAGAACTGCTCAACGATCCCGATATCTCCGATATTATGGTCAATGGTCCCGACCAGACCTACATTGAAAAGAAGGGCAAGCTGGTGCTTGCCACGATCCGTTTCCGCGACGAACAGCATCTGTTCCAGATCGCCCAGCGCATCGTTAATCAGGTTGGTCGCCGGGTTGATCAGACCACGCCGCTGGCCGACGCCCGTCTAAAGGACGGTAGCCGCGTTAACGTTATCGTGCCGCCACTGTCTTTGCGCGGCACCGCGATCTCGATTCGTAAGTTTTCCGAAAAGCCGATCACCATCGACATGCTGCGCGATTTCGGTTCGATGTCTGACAAGATGGCGACCGCGCTAAAGATTGCCGGGGCATGCCGAATGAACGTGGTTATCTCGGGCGGCACCGGCTCGGGTAAAACCACGATGCTCAACGCCCTGTCAAAAATGATTGATCCGGGTGAGCGAGTGCTGACAATCGAAGATGCCGCCGAACTTCGCCTGCAACAGCCGCACTGGCTGCCGCTTGAAACCCGCCCGCCGAACCTTGAAGGCCAGGGTGCCATCACTATCGGCGATCTTGTGAAGAACGCGCTGCGTATGCGGCCTGATCGCATTATTCTGGGCGAAATTCGCGGCGCGGAAGCCTTCGATCTGCTCGCCGCGATGAACACCGGCCACGATGGTTCGATGTGTACGCTCCACGCGAATAGTCCGCGCGAGTGCCTTGGCCGAATGGAAAACATGATCCTGATGGGCGACATCAAGATCCCCAAGGAAGCCATCAGCCGCCAGATCGCCGAATCGGTCGATCTGATCGTTCAGGTCAAACGCCTGCGCGACGGTTCACGCCGCACCACCAACATCACCGAGGTGATCGGCATGGAAGGCGATGTCATCGTCACGCAGGAATTGTTCAAGTTCGAATACTTGGATGAGAGCGAAGACGGCAAGATCATCGGCGAATTCCGCGCCTCAGGCCTGCGGCCTTATACGCTTGAAAAGGCCCGGATGTTCGGGTTCGATCAGGCTTATCTTGAGGCGTGTTTGTAACCGAGCCTTAGTCACGCTATTGCCAAGTGTTGCATTTGTAAGGTAGTTTCCGACCAGCAACTCGGGGAGGGCCTAACCATGCGTGCCATGTCACTCGGTATTCTTTGCAGTCTCACGCTCTTCACTTCAGTGCCCGCGCAGGCAAAAGATGACGATTGGTCCGGTATTTATCTCGGGGTCGAGGGCGGCGGCGCTTCCGGTCGGC
>JAYVNC010000162.1:0-1510 GCA_043758655.1 Novosphingobium sp. | reverse complement strand
ATGGTTGATCCGCCCTTGGCCCGCTTGCCCGAGCCGAACTTGGTAACATAATCCACCACCGCGCCTGCCAGCCCGCCGAAATCAACCCCGCCGTGGGTCCAGAATGATTTGTCCTCGGCAGAAAGGTACGCGTTGACCACCATCTGCGGATAATCGACGAAGCGCAGCTGCACGCGGCGTTCACGCGCATAGGAATAGACGATTTCCCCGTTCACGCCGCGAACCATGGTCGGCAGTGGCGGCTGGTAGGTCAGCAAGCGGTCCGCCGATGGCAGCGTCCGCAGGATCGTAGCCCAGACGATCAGATAGAGCAGCAACAGAGCGCCAAGCAGCCAAGCGCCAAGGCGGAAACGGCGGCTCTCACGCCAATTGCCGCGAAACCATTCAGCCCAACCGCCAGCCTCTCGCCGGATGCGATAGCGAAGCGGTTCGGAAGCGGTATCGTCGGCCATAGCGCGCCTCTAGCATGCCAATTCGCTGTGATGCCAGCGTCATTGCGACGAAACGCCTCAGCCCGGCTGATGCCGCGCGAAATAAACGCGGATTGCCTGCGCAGTGGCCTTGGCAAATGCGCCTCGCCCCTCGCGCGAATGCAGCCATTCGGCGTCGCTGGGGCTGGAAATGTATCCCGCTTCATACAAGAGCGAAGGTAAATCGGCAGACTTCAAAACAATAAAAGCGGCCGACTGGATTGAGCGTTCCCTGAACCGCAAATGCCCCTCGCCCTCACGCAGGATAAGCTTGGCGAAATCTTGTGACTGGGCGATGGTTTCGCGCTGTGACAGCTCGACCAAAATGGCGTTGACCGAATCACCTTGCGCCGCCAGCCGCACGCCGTTGACCGTGTCAGCCCGGTTCTCAGCATCAGCCAGCTGCGCGGCGGTTTGGTTCGATCCGCGCTCTGACAAAGTATAAACGGTGGCCCCACTGGCATCGGAACCGGGGGCAGAATCCGCATGGATAGAAATGAACAGATCGGCCTTGAGGCGCCGGGCAATTCCCGCGCGTTCGGGTAACAACAAGAAGGTATCGTCATCGCGGGTGAGTGCAACCCGCACCCCGCCATGCGCCAACAAATCATCGCGCAAAGCTTGCGCCAGCGAAAGCGTCAGCGTTTTTTCACGCAAGTTTCCAGCGCCAGCACCCGGATCGAAACCGCCATGTCCAGCATCTATCACCACCAGGGGCCGGCTCGGATCAAGCGGCCCCTGCACGCGCGGCAAACCAACTTCACCCGATGGCGGCGGCAGAACCAGCCGGATCACATAGTCACGCCCGCGCCCTGGGCCGTCCATCGCCCTGCCAATGCCAAACATCGCCGCCAGAGCCGCAAGGGGAGCAAGGGCCACCAGACCGATCAGGATTGCACGCCGCATCAGGATTAATCACTAAGGCCTTGTCAGCCTTGCGGCAATCGCTTGGCTCTATTCATTCACAATCCTTGCTGGCGCTTCTCAATCCTTGCTGGATTACATAAGCGGTGCTAGCTAGCCGCTGCGGAAGCCAAGAG
>JAYVNC010000161.1:0-1515 GCA_043758655.1 Novosphingobium sp. | reverse complement strand
CTTGCCCACATTTCAGAAGCGGCGGACTGGTGGCAGATCGTCGGGGGATCGCTAGCGCCGCCCGCGTTGGAAGCCGATGATCGCGCCTTCGCGCTCCTCGCGGCGGAAACGCTGGCGGCGCAGGTCTGGGGCGATGCGCCATGGCAGACGCTCACCGCCGCGCTCAAGGAAGCAACCGGGCGCAAGGGCAAGATGCTGTTCCTGCCGCTACGGCTGGCGCTGACAGGGCTTGAGCACGGACCAGATATGGGCGCGCTGTTGCCGCTGATTGGCAGAGACATGGCAATCACCCGGCTTCGGGCAGCTGGGCAAGATTGAGATTGTTTCACCAGAAACGTGTTTTGACTTGCTTGCCGGGCTAGGGCCTGCCACTTTCCGGACATCGCAGAAGACATTGTTCAAGGTCACAAAATCATGAAGACTCGTAAGGCTCCAGCAGTTCTGGCCTTGGCGGCGCTGCTCAGCAGTTGCGGCGATGGCGGTTCGTCAGGCGGGGGCGCAACCTCGGTTACGCCAACACCGACCCCTTCGATGACCACCGCATCGGGTTGTACACTCCGGCAGCGCCAAGATTGGGTATTGGCGCAGTTGCAGGAATGGTACCTGTTCCCCAGCCAGCTCGATTCAACCGTGAACCCTGCGTCGTACAGCGATGTCCCCACCTACATTGACGCGCTGACCGCACCGGCCCGGGCGCAGTCAAAAGATCGGTTTTTCACCTACCTGACCTCCATCGCGCAGGAGAACGCTTTTATCTCCACCGGATCGAGCGCGGGCTATGGCATTCGCCTGAGCTATGACAGCACCAACCGGCGGCTGTTCGTCGCGGAGGCATTCGAAGGCGCGCCCGGCCTTGCTGCCGGTCTTGATCGCGGGGTAGAGATCACCGCGATCGGCACTTCTACGACGACGCTGCAAACCGTCACTTCGCTGTTCGCCAGCGGCGGCGCGCAGGCGGTTTCCGATGCGCTTGGGCCATCCACCGCCGGGACCACCCGCGCGCTGCAAATCATCGCCAACGGCGTTACCAGCACGGTGACCGCGACCAAGGCCGATTACACCATTACGCCCGTTTCGGCACGCTATGGTGCCAAGATCATCAACGATGGCGGCAAGCTGGTTGGCTATGTCAATCTGCGCACCTTCATTGATACCGCCGATCCCGCGCTGCGCAACGCCTTCGCCACGTTCAAGGCGCAAGGGGTAACGCAGGTGATCGTCGATCTGCGCTATAACGGCGGCGGGCTGGTTTCGATTGCCGAACTGTTCGGCGATCTGCTCGGCGGCGGCCGTGCGGGGCAAGTGTTTGATTACACCACCTTCCGGCCTGAGAAGGCGGCGCAGTACAACACGGTCAAAAACTTCATCAACCAGACGCAAACCATAACGCCGGTTAAAATCGCCTTCATCGGCACCGGCGGCACCGCCTCGGCGAGCGAGATGGTGATCAACGAGATGCGGCCTTACCTTGGCGCTTCCGAAGCGCTGATCGGCACCAATACCTATGGCAAGCCG
>JAYVNC010000160.1:0-5029 GCA_043758655.1 Novosphingobium sp. | reverse complement strand
ATAAAGAAAATCAAATACTATACTGTTACCCGCTCATGCTGAGCCTGTCGAAGCACCCGCGCAACGCTCATCCCAGCCGCACCCCCGCGCCAATCGCCCGCCCGCGCAGCAGTTCAGCCACGCCCATCACCGGGCGGCCTGCGCGCTGGATCAACGTGGGCCGGATCGCGCCAAACCCGCAGGCAATTGTCAGTTCATCATCAAGCGTCACCCCCGCCGCCCCCGCGCGGGCCAACACTTCCGCTGCCAGCACCCGGTATCGTTCCCCCTCAAGTTCAAACCATGCAAACGGATGAAACGCGCGCACCTGCCGTTCCAACAGTTCTGCGCTGTAGCTGAAATCAAGCCGCGTCTCCGCCTTGTCGATCTTTTTGGCATAGGTGACGCCGTCGTCAATCTGCGCGCGCGGCGGATGTCCCGGAAGGTCTGCCAGCACCTTGCACATCAATTCCGCACCCATTTCAGCAAGTTCAGCCGCAAGTGCGGTGCCGGTCTTGCCATCCACCGGCGTTCGCGCTTCGGCGCGCACCGGGCCAGTATCAAGCCCCGCCTCCATCTGCATGATGCCAACGCCGGTGAGCAAGTCTCCAGCCAAAATCGCCCGCTGAACCGGCGCCGCCCCGCGCCAACGTGGCAACAAAGACCCGTGCACATTGAGGCAGCCATGCTTTGGCGCATCGAGCACTGGCTGCGGCAGGATCAGACCATAAGCGGCAACCACCGCGACATCGGCATCAAGCGCGGCAAAATCCGCCTGCGCTTCAAGATCGCGCAGCGTGGTGGGATGCCGCACCGCAATCCCCAGCGCCTCTGCCGCGCGTTGCACCGGGCTTGGCGTCAGCTCCTTGCCGCGCCGACCGCCCGCGCGCGGCGGCTGGCTATAGGCAGCGATCACATCATGCCCGGCCGCGACCAGTGCCTTGAGCACCGGTACGGCGAAGTTCGGGGTTCCCATGAAGACGATGCGCAAAACCAACTCCCGCTCACCCTGAGCTCATCCTGAGCTTGTCGAAGGGCGAAGGCTTGTCCTTACTCGCGGCGGCGCAAAAGGGAAGGACGAGGCTTCGACAAGCTCAGCCTGAGCGGTTAGGGAAAGATATGGCATCGCACGAGATCGAAACCCTGTCTTCCGCACTAGCACGGCTTCCCGGCCTCGGTCCGCGCTCTGCCCGGCGCGCGGTGCTGTGGCTGGTCAAGCGGCGCGAAACCGCGCTGGTGCAACTGGTCAAGGCACTGGCTGACGTTCAGGAACGGCTGATCGAATGCAGCATTTGCGGCAATGTCGATGTTAGCGATCCCTGCGCGCTGTGCTCTGACCAACGCCGCGATTCGCGCGCGCTGTGCGTGGTAGAGGATGTGGCGGACTTGTGGGCGCTTGACCGGGCGAAGCTGTTTACCGGCAAGTATCACGTGCTTGGCGGGCGACTTTCCGCGCTTGACGGGGTGCGGCCAGAGGATCTGACAATCGCCAAGCTGCTGACGCGCGTGCAGGCCGGCGGCATCGATGAAGTGGTGCTGGCAATGAACGCCACGCTCGAAGGCCAAACCACTGCCCATTACATCGCCGAGCGGCTGGAAGGCCTGCCGGTGCGGGTAACGCAACTGGCGCACGGCCTGCCGGTAGGGGGTGAGCTCGATTATCTGGATGAGGGGACACTTGCGCAGGCTTTGCGGGCGAGAAGGCCGGTGGGTTAGGCACCGCCCTTGCCGAAGCGCGCAACGCAAACTATCTGCCCCCTCATGTCCCTTCTCCCGATCATCGAAATCCCCGATCCGCGCCTCAAGCAGATCTCCACCCGCGTCGATAATTTTGACGAGCAGCTCAAAGTGCTCGCGGCGGATATGTTTGAGACGATGTATGAAGCCCCCGGCATCGGCCTCGCCGCAGTGCAGGTTGGCGTGCCGATCCGGCTGCTGGTGATTGATCTTCAGCCCGAAGACGAAGATGCCGAGGCAGAAGAATGCACCGAGCATGGCGGCCACAGCCACTCGCACAAGCCGCTCAAGCGGGAGCCGCGCGTGTTCATCAATCCGGAAATTCTCGAAGAGTCCGAGGAAACCACCATTTACAACGAAGGCTGCCTCTCGGTCCCCGAAATCTACGCCGAAGTAGAACGCCCATCACGCATCCGCGCGCGCTGGCAAGACCTTGAAGGCGCGGTGCACGAGGAAGACATCGACGATATGCTCGCCACCTGCCTGCAGCATGAGATGGACCACCTTGAAGGCGTGATGTTCATCGATCATTTGAGCCGGTTAAAGCGGCAGATGGTGATCAAGAAGCTGGATAAGTTGCGCAAGCTGGGGTGATTTTCCACAGCGTCGTTAAATAATGTCTTTGGTCAGCACATAAGTCTGATATGTTCACTTTCTGTTTGCCAGAGGGAGAATCGTCATGACCTAATTTGAGTGTGTAATCCTCGACCGACGCAAGGTTATATGCATACGGATAGAAATGTTGCTGGTGAGGGGCGCCTACGCTCCAACAGTCCCAAATTCCTACCGAGGCCTCCCTGGCCCGCGTCAAAAAATTATCGCAGCAAGGATTTACGCCATGAAAAGATGGCTGTTTCTGCTGCGTCTGGAAAATGGCCTCATTTTTTGGCAAATCTTTACGAGGGCGGGGCATTTGATATGTCGCTCACTCATTGGGTTTTAATCGGAGCATGAGGCGTTAGCTGATCTGCGGAAGTTTCATCCGGTTGATCATTTCTGACGTAGCCGCCGGCGGGGCGACGGTGCCCCGCCGGAATGCTGCGAGAACAGAGGTCATGTTGTCTCTATCGATGCTCTCAATTGTAATTTTTGTCTGCGGTCTTGCTATTGGTATGCTGCTCGGCTGGTTTTTTGGCAGTCGCCCCACTTCAGATTTGCGCAGCCGTCTCAACGAAGCGGAAACTGAAGCCAAAATTCGCGAAGATGAGTTCCGCCGCGCGGTGGCAGAACTCGGCGATTCCCGCATTCTGGTGGCGACTCTCACTGCTAACGCTGCCAATTTCGACGAGCAGAAACATATTCTACTTACTGCACAAGAGGCGCTCAAAAAAGAATTCGAAGCAGCCGGAGCCAAAGTACTCGAAGGCGCGCAGGAGGCTTTTCTCAAACGCGCGCATGATCGCTTTACCGAGAGCGAAAAGATCAGCGCCGAGCGGCTGAAGAGCCTGCTCGAACCCGTCGGCCAGCGGCTCGCCAGCTATGAGGCGCAGGTCGGCAAACTGGAGAAAGACCGCGTTGATGCCTTTGGTCAGCTGACGGGCCAGATTGAGCTGATGCGGCTCGGTCAAGAAGCAGTGCGAACCGAGGCCGCGCGGCTGGGCAATTCACTGCGCAATGCCCCCAAGGCGCGCGGGCGCTGGGGTGAGCAGCAATTGCGCAATGTTTTGGAACAATGCGGGTTGGCTGAGCACACCGACTTTGTGATGGAACATTCCATCGACACCGATGACGGGCGCATGAGGCCCGATGCTGTGGTGCGCATACCGGGGCAGAAAAGCCTGATAATCGATGCCAAAGTCTCGCTCAACGCCTATCAGGAAGCCTTCGAAGCTACCGATGATGCTGCGCGTGATTTGGCGCTTGGTCAGCATGTTGCTTCGATGCGAAACCATGTGCAGCAACTGGGTGCCAAGTCCTATCAAAGCCAGTTTGATGAAGCGCCAGACTATGTCGTGATGTTTGTACCGGGCGAACATTTTGTTGCGGCCGCGCTCGAAAAGGATGCCGAACTATGGGACTTTGCTTTCCGTAATCGGGTGCTGCTGGCTACGCCGACCAACCTTGTTGCCATTGCCCGCACCGTCGCGATGGTCTGGCAGCAAGACCAACTGGCGCATGAAGCTATCGAGATTGGCAAACTCGGCACCGAGATTTACGAGCGTATTGCTACGGCGGGTGAACACCTCAAGGGTGTTGGCGCGGGGCTTGATCGTGCGGTACGCAAGTACAACGATTTTGTCGGCAGTTTTGAGCGCAACGTGCTGACATCGGGTCGCAGGTTGCGCGATAAAGGTATCGCTATCGGCAAGCGTGAGATTGAGGATGTTCCGCTGGTCGATGCGCAGGCGCGGCATGGCGATGGCGGGGATGCGCTTGCATTGCCGCTGGCCGATGCTGCGAATGATGAGGATGCTGCTTAACTTAACTCCCCTCCTCTTCAGGGGAGGGCTACAAAGACTTGGCAACTCGTTGCCTAGGGTCAGGACCCATTAAATATCTTGCGCGGAGTTAGCGGAGCTGATTCAAGGTGGCAGGAGGTGCTTTCATGGAAAACTTGCTGCTGTTGAGTGAGGCGCAGATGCGCCAGATTGAGCCCTATTTCCCGCTATCGCATGGGATACCCCGAGTGGACGACCAGCGGGTGTTGAGCGGGATATTGTTCGTGATCCGCAACGGGCTACGCTGGCGTGATGCGCCGCAGGATTACGGACCGCATAAGACGCTCTACAATCGATTCATCCGTTGGAGTCGGCTGGGGGTTTTCAACCGCATCTTCGCCGAGCTGGCCAAGGACACGGGCGGGGTTCTGATGATCGATGCCACTCACCTCAAGGCACACCGCACAGCAGCAAGCCTCGGTAAAAAGGGGCTTTACCCCGATGTCTCGGGCGTAGCCGCGGTGGCTTAACCAGCAAGCTACATGTTGTGTGCGATGGCCGGGGGCGGCCATTGCGCCTTCATCTGACCGCAGGGCAACGCAGCGATCACAAGGGTGCCGAAGCGCTCTTCGACACATTGCCGGACGCCGAATCCATGCTCGCCGACCGCGCCTATAGCTCAATCTGGTTCCGCCAGGCCCTAGCAACGCGCGGTATAACCCCCTGCATACCGCCTCATCCCAAACACAAAATCCAGCATGGCTATGACCTCATCCTCTACCGGCAGCGGCACAAAATCGAGAACCTCTTCGCGCGCCTCAAAGACTGGCGGCGCATCCACACCCGCTACGATCGGTGCGCCGATACCTACCTCGCCGCCATCACATTCGCGGCAACCTTCCTCTTCTGGCTCAACTAATGAGTCCTGACCCTAG
>JAYVNC010000159.1:0-5034 GCA_043758655.1 Novosphingobium sp. | reverse complement strand
AGGATGACTGGAGCCAATTGCCCCCGATCTCTGCCCTGCCTGCGCCCAAATCCAAGACGGGCAAGCGCCCCGATCTCAACAACAGCGGCGTGCGTCTCGAAATCGACCTGCCAATCCAGGAAGAGATCGCGCCCAAGCCGAAGCCACCCAGCAACGAGTTCGAGTTTCCAGACGCCGGCAAAGACAAGGATGAAGCGATCCGCGCACAACGGCTGCGCGACATTGCCCAGAACAATGCCCGGCAGGCCTCGCTCGATCCGGGTGACGGGATCGAGTTATGACACGGTCGAAACATACCTTCCGGCTTCCACCAGCCTTGGCCGATCAACTAGCTGAATATGCCATCCGGAAACGGGTCAGTCAGGCCCTTGTCGTAGAAACTGCGCTTAATTCGTTCCTGTCGCCCGATGGCAATGAGCGGATGGAAGCCGCGTTCACCAGACGCATGGACAAGCTGCTGCGCGCCACCGATAAACTCCAATATCATGTCGAAGTGACCAACGAGGCGCTGGCGCTGTTCGTGCGGTTCTGGCTGACCGCCAATCCGCCGCTGCCGGAATCTGCAAGGGCCAGCGCGCAAGCCCAGGGCAAGGAACGCTATGAAGGCTTTGTCGAAGCGCTCACCCGCAAGCTGGAATCCGGCAAGGGCTTTGTCGGCGAGTTTCCGAACCTGCGGAGCTGACGGCTATTGCAGCCTTGCTCCGTGATCAGGCCGCCAGCAGCATCTCGATCCGCTCGACCTCTTGCGCGAACTCGAATCGCAATTGATCGCGCTCGTCACTGGGAAGCCAGTTCGCCATCTGCGGAAACACGACCTTATGATACTTCAACGTCCGCTCATCCCAAGGGGAACCGCTGGTTGCACTGCGCGCTTCCGCCAGAATTTCGTTCAATTCACGGCGCACTTCTTCACGATCAGGTTCCAATGACTTGGCCGGTTCAGCATCGCCCAAGTCGAAGCCAAACTGTTTCGGTCCAGAATAAAACAGATCGTCCATCGATATTCCCAAAAGCGCGCTTGAAATGGTTGCGGGACGCGCCCCGCTGCGGCACATGCCAATTTAGCGGAGGGAATGCGTGTCGCAAGCTGAATCGATCAAAAATGCGGTGGGTGAATTCGGCGCGTCGGCCAAGGCGAAGCTGAACGAGGGCGGCCAGCCCGAGGACCAGCTCCGCAACCCGATCGAGCAGCTGTTTGCCGCGCTTGCTCTGGTAATCGGCCTGCCCAAAGGCGCATTGACGCTGATCGGCGAAAAATCTCTCTCCGAACTGCGCACTCGCCCCGATTTCGCCGTCAACGTCAACAAAGCGCTGATCGGCTTTATCGAAGTCAAAGCTCCCGGAAAAGGGGCTGACCCGCGCAAGTGGAAGGCCGGGCATGACAAGGAACAGTGGGACAAGCTGAAGGCGCTGCCCAACCTGCTTTACTCCGATGGCAATGCCTTTTCGCTGTGGCGCGATGGCGCGCTGGTTGGCAGCATCATCAAGCTGGACGGCGACATTGAAACTTCAGGCGCAAAGCTCGCCGCGCCGGAAGGCTTCCTGCCGCTGCTCAATGATTTCCTCACCTGGCAGCCGATTGCACCGCGGAACGTGCCCGAACTCGCGCGCATTTCCGCACGCCTTTGCCGATTCCTGCGCGATGAAGTCGTCGAGCAGCTGGGCATCAAAAACGCCAAGTTGACCGAGCTGAAGGAAGACTGGAAATCCCTGCTCTTCCCTGATGCCGACGACGCCAAATTTGCCGACGGCTATGCGCAGGCGGTCACCTTCGGGCTGCTGATGGCCAAGTCCAAAGGGCTGAGCCTTGCCGATGGGCTGGACGACATTGCCAAGGAACTGGGCAAAACCAACACGCTGATCGGCGCGGCGCTGCGTCTGCTGACCGAACAGGACCTGAAACTCGGCCCCGCGCTCGATACGCCAACCCGCGTTCTCGACGTGGTGGACTGGGGCGTCATCGCCAAGGGCGATCCCGAGGCCTGGCTGTATTTCTACGAAAATTTCCTTGAGGTATACGATAACAAGCTACGCAAGCTGACCGGCAGCTATTACACCCCGCCCGAAGTGGTTCAGGCGATGGTGCGGATGTGCGACGAGGCGCTGCGCTCGTCAGACCGTTTCGCCGTGCCGCAGGGGCTAGCCAGCCCGCAGGTGCATATCGCCGATCCGGCGACGGGTTCGGGCACCTTCCTGCTTGCCGCCCTGCGCGCGATTGCCGCCAATGTTAAGGCGGACGAAGGTGAAGGCGCGGTTCCCGGCGCGATCACCGAAGCGGCCAAGCGGCTTTACGGGTTCGAACTGCAATTCGGGGCCTTCGCCGTGGCGCAGCTGCGGTTGCTCGCCGAAATGATCGATCTGGGCGCAGAGGGCACGCCGGGGCTCTATGTCACCGATACGCTCAGCGATCCCCATGCCGATTTTGAAAGCGGCCAGGGCATCTACCGCGAAATCTCCAAGTCTCAGCGGCTCGCTGGCGAGATCAAGCGGGCGCAGCCGATCACCGTCGTCATTGGCAATCCGCCCTACAAGGAAAAGGCCAAGGGCAAGGGAAGCTGGATCGAAAGCGGGCGATTCAAGGATGGCAAGGACGCGCCGCTCAACGACTGGCAGCCGCCAAAAGCTTGGAAGGTCGGCGCCCATGCCAAGCACCTGCGCAATCTTTACGTCTACTTCTGGCGCTGGGCGGCATGGAAGGTTTTCGAACAGGGTGCCGGTGGAAGGGACAAAGATCCACCGGTCCACGAAGACCTGTCCGGCATAGTCTGCTACATCACTGTGTCGGGTTTCCTCAACGGCCCCGGTTTCCAGAAGATGCGCGATGATCTGCGTCGCAGTTGTGACGACATCTGGATTATTGACTGTTCACCCGAGGGCCACCAGCCCGAAGTGGCGACGCGCATCTTTCAGGGCGTGCAGCATCCGGTCTGCATCGTTCTGGCCTCCCGCTCTCCCGCGAACGACCCGAACAAGCCTGCGCGCGTCCGGTTCCGCGCGCTGGCCAAGGGCAGGCGCGAAGAAAAGTTCGCTGCGCTCGAAACCGTCAGGCTCGACAGCAAAGGTTGGAGCGATTGCGCAAGCGACTGGCGCGCGCCGTTCCTGCCCGCATTTTCCGGCGGATGGGGTGATTTCGTGCCGCTCGACAGCGTGATTGGCGACTGCGGATCAGGTGTGATGCCTGGTCGAACATGGATCATTGCACCCGACAAGGCTTCGCTACAACGACGATGGCGGACGCTTGTCGAGGAAACGGATACAGCCAAGCAAGCGATGCTGTTCCATCCCCATATGCGAGATGGAAAACCAGGTGACCGTCATGTCGGTAAATCTGGAAAAGCCTTGGACAGGTCTCAAACTGCACTGACGCCTATCGATCGAATTCCGGTTGAGCTTACCAACCCCGATAAGAAGTTAAGAGCCTTGGCTGAGCGTGCGTTGGCTGGCGAACCACCAATCGCGTATGGTTTCCGGTCCTTTGATCGGCAGTTCATCATCCCGGATGCTCGTGTTATCAATCAGCCCAATCCCGGCATTTGGGACAATTACGGCAAAGATCAGATCTATCTAAGCGCACTCATGGCGCACAGCCCTACTGGTGGCCCGGCGATCTCGGCGACTTGCCTCATCCCCGACCTGCATCAATATAAGGGGTCATTCGGTGGCCGCGTGTTTGCCTTATGGAAAGACGCCGCAGCCACCCAGAGCAACATCGCATCGGCTACACTTGCCGCGCTTGGCAAAGCCTTCGGCGCGCCGGTCGAGCCGGTCGATGTCTTCGCCTACGTCGCCGGCTTGCTCGCCAGCCCCGCCTACACCGAAAAATTCCGCGATGACCTGATCCGTCCCGGCCTGCGCGTGCCGCTGACCGCAGATGCTACGCTGTTCGCCGAAGCTGCCGCGGTGGGCCGCAAGATCATCTGGCTGCAAAGCTTTGGCGAACGCTTCAATCATGGCAGACCGGCTGGTGCGCCGCGACTGCCCGACGACCGCAAGCCCGATTATCCCAAGGCAGGCGCGATCTCGAACAAGCCTCAGGATTTCCCCGACACGCTCGATTACGATGCAGCGGCGCAGCGGCTGAAAATCGGCACCGGCTATATCGACCGCGTGACGCCCGCCGTCTGGGCCTATGAGGTTTCAGGCAAGCAGGTGCTGCGCCAGTGGTTCAGCTATCGAAAGAAGCACCGCGAACGCCCCCAGATCGGCGACAAGCGAAAGCCGTCCCCGCTGGGCGACATCCAGCCCGATCACTGGCTGCCCGAATATACCAGCGAACTGATCAACGTGCTCAATGTGCTGGGGATGCTCGTCGATCTCGAACCCAAGCAGGCCGACCTGCTGATGCGCGTGTGCGAGGGACCACTGATCCCGGCGTTGAAGATTGCGTGATTCGCCTTTGATGCTGTGAATTAGACGGAGGCTGTCGGCCCATCGGCCCGCCTTCGCTTTCTGGCTTTTCGCCAGCCTACGCTGACCGCAACAAGCTGTTGCTTTCCATCATTCTGATGCCCTTTTGCTTTGCCTCGCAAGCGCAGCCGATGGTCGGTTGCCTGCACCGCGAGGCAATTGATGAGCGTCATCCCCATCCGATCCGAAGCATCATCGCGCGGCGCGCGGATGCTACGCACGGCGCTCGGGCCTGAGATCGCCGCCTGGCTCGAAGACCCAGTCGTCATCGAGGTTATGCTCAATCCCGATGGTCGGCTGTGGATCGACCGGCTTGGCGCCGGGATCGCCGATACAGGAAGCGGAATGTCCGCTGCCGATGGCGAGCGGATCATCCGGCTCGTCGCACATCATGTCGGGGCCGAGGTTCATGGGGGTTCCCCCCGCGTGTCGGCCGAGCTTCCCGATACCGGTGAGCGGTTCGAGGGGCTGCTACCGCCGGTAGTGGCCGCACCGAGTTTCGCGATCCGCAAGCCTGCCGTCGCAGTTTTTACGCTCACCGATTATGTCGCCGCCGGGATCATGTCTGACTGGCAGGCGGCGGCGCTGGTCGCTGCGGTCGCGGCGAAGAAGAACATCCTGGTCGCG
>JAYVNC010000158.1:0-5039 GCA_043758655.1 Novosphingobium sp. | reverse complement strand
AGGAGCGCCGAAGAAACCAATGCTGGTCGGCTTGCCTTGTGCATCAAACGGAACCGCGCCGACGCCCGGATCGGCCGGGCCGCCCGCATAGAGTCCGCTCGATGCGATTGACACCGAGTAATTTCCGCTAACGCCAATTGCCAGAATGGGCGCTGAGCCGCCATTGATGGTCGCCAGTCCCGAATAGCTGTTCGCTGTGCCGCCGCCGGAAACGTAGGTGTAGTAGCCTTCAAAGAACGATGCAGAGCTACCAGTGAACAGCGTGTTGAACACACCAGCGTTGATCAGCGCCTGCAAATAAGCCTGCAATTGCGCCAGCGTCAGCACGGTGTAGCCGCTCGGCAGACCGCCGCCCTGAAGGTAAATGTAATAGGCGTTCAGTGACGCGGTATAGCTGGTGTAAATCGGCAGACCCGAATAGCCATTCGGCGTGCCGCCACCATTGAGATAGGTGTAATAGGCGGTCAGGAATGTTTGCGATGAACCGGTGAACAGCGTGTTGAACACGCCAGCATTGATCAGCGCCTGCAAATAAGCCTGAATTTGCGCCGAAGTCAGCGCCGTGTAGCCGCTTGGCAGTCCGCCGCCCTGAAGATAGGCATAATAGGCATTCAGCGCGCTGGTGTAGCTGGTGTAAACCGGCAGCATCAAATAGCCATTCGGGCTGCCGCCGCCAGTGATATAGGCGTAATAGCTGGTCAGGAATGTCTGGGCATCGCCGGTCACCAAGGTGTTAAACACGCCTGCACTGACGAGAGCCTGCAAATATGCCTGGATTTGCGCAGCGGTGAGCAAGGTATAGCCGCTCGGCACGCCGCCGCCCTGAAGGTAGATATAATAGGCGTTGAGCGCGCTGGTGTAGCTCGCATAGATCGGCAACCCGCTGTAATTGTTGGCGACGCCGCCGCCGGTCAAATAGGCGAAGTAGGCGGTTAGGAAGCTGGCATTGCCGCCGAGCAATTCGTTGCTCCGCCCTACGGCGATTAGCGCGTTGATATACTGCTGCAACTGCGCCTGCGTCAGCGCGGTATAGCCCGATGGCAGCCCGCCGCCCGCCAAATAGGCGTAGTAGGTGTTGAGTGCAGAGGCGAAGGCGGGGTAATTGACGGCAGGCAATCCAGCGAACAGATCGGGATTGTTGTTGGCCGCATACCACGCGAAATAATTGGTCCAAAAGGTGCTGAGATCACCCAGATAGCGCGTGGTCGCCCCGGCATTCTGCAACGCGCTAAGATAGGCCGAAATCTGCGCTTGGGTTAGCACGTTATAGGCAGACGGCAGCCCGCCATCGCGCAGGAACACGTAATAGGCGTTGAGCTGAAGCGTGTAGCTGGCGAAGATATTGGCGGGCAACTGGCCGTATCCATCGACCGTGCCGCCGCCCTGCAGATAGACAAGGTAGCCGTTGAAGAATGAGGCTTGGGAACCCAGCGTCACGTCAAACAGGCCCGTAGACTTGAGCGATTCCAGATAGGTGCGCAGCGCAGCCAGATCAGACGCGGTATAGGACGAAGGCAGGCGGCCCTGCTGGAGGAACAAATAGTAGGAGTTCAGTGAAAGCCGGTATTGGTCAGCAAAAGCAAGGCCAGAGCCACTCGCGGTCAGGCTTTGCAAATACGCGGTGAGCAGCGATTGGTTCTGCGCGGTAAGCTGCCCAAGCAGCCCGGCATCGCGCAGGAAAGTGAGGTAGGCGGTGATCGTCGTCTGGCTCGCCCCGGTGAATGCCGCTGGAGTGCCGCCGCCGCGCAGGAAAGTGAAATAGGACGCAGTGAGATCAGTGTAGCGCACGAGAAACTGATCGGCATTGCCGCCGCCCAGAATGAACGCGAGATAATTATCGATCAGCACTTTATTCTGCGCGGAGAACGAGCCGAACCCAACCGTGCGCCCGCGATAGGAGATGAAGCTGTTGATCTGGGCAAGGCTGGAACCGCGGAACGAGCTTGGCAGCGCGCCCGCACGCATCAGATCGAGGAATTGCAGGGTGAAGCCGGCATAAGAGGTAAGGAAATTCGCCTGCGATCCGCCGCCTGCGAGGAATTGCAGATAGGTGCGGATGATGTCTGCGGCTGCGCCATTGAACGGGGTGCCTCCATAAGCACCGGACAGCCGCCCGGCATAACCGACGAGCAGGGCAAGATCGCCCGATGGATAGGTTTCAATGCTGAGGTTGGCCGAAGCCGCCTGCACGCGCCGCGCGGCTGCAACGATGTCACCCGATGCGCCCGCTGCGGCGAGCGCATCGCCGAGCACGACGGGCACGCCGTTATTGGCCGCAGCGACCAGCCCGTCGCTGCCTTCGCCCCGGCCCATATCTTCAACCTGCGGCTGACCGCTGCCAGCCGCATCAGGCACGCTCGCCGCGCCATTGGCCACGGCAAGGCGGGCATTGCCGCCATCGCTGCGCCACATTTCACCCGTGCCAAACGTGCGCGGATTTCCCGTGCCGAAGCTGACCAGAGCAGTGCCATTGAGCACGTGGCCGCGAATTTCAGGCGTCTTGCCCTCACGCAAATCAACGCTGAAGCTCGCCGCTGAACCTGCGCCGCGCACTGTGCCTTCGCCCACATTGGCGAGGTGGACAACCACCGCGCCGTTATCGCCGCTGGCCACGGTTACGCTGCCCGAGAACAGATCAACCGAGCCATCGGCGCGCACCTGAAACGATGCGCCATCAACGAACGAGGCGGTGCCGCCGTTATCGAGCCGCACCTGCGTGAGGCCGCCCTGCTGGGTGACCCGCTCGCCCGAAGATGCCGCCTGACCAATCGCCGGGTCGCTGGCAAACAGCACTTCTCGCCCCAGAGCCGGGGTGGCCAGCGCCAGCGCGGAAACGCCAGCGATCAGGCTGGAGGTAAGGAAGCGGCGGGTATGGGTAGGGCTCATCGCAGGGTTCTCCGGACGTGCAGAGGTCAAAATTCGAAACGCAGACCGGCCGAGGCTGTCCAGCGCTGGTGATCGTAAAGGACGATATTGCTCCAGTTGCGGGTGTAGGTCGCCTTGGGCTGGAGATAGAGATTGTGGGCGACGGCGAACTTGACGCCCGCCGAAAGATCGATGCGCTTGTCTTCGCGGCGCATCAGGAACAGCGGATCGGCGGCATCATATTTGCTGTATTGCAGCGCCGCTCCACCGATCAGAGCCATGCGCTTTGAAATCGGGACTTCGGTGCCGATGCTGCCGCCAACAAAAGTGTTTGAATTGGCATCGCCCGCAAGCTGCCGGGTTTCTTCATGCCCGCCAATCAGGCTGGCCGAGAGCACCTTGGTGACATAACCGACGCCCACCGTGTAACGATTGGCATCGTGCAGCGGATCGGTATCATAGGTAAACCGGTTCCACTGCGCTGAGAACGACAGCGCGCGGCCGCCAGAGAGCCGGTGGGTATATTGCCCAATCGCGCCATAGGCGGTGCGGTATGCGGTATGGCCCAGCCAGAACTTTTGCACCTGGCCAGAGATTGACAGCACATCGCGGTTGGCAAAGCTGTGCGCGAAACCGGCGGTGCCGGTGGCGCTCGCCTGATCGAAGGTCGCACTCTTGAAATTATCGCGCCAGTTGCCGAGCAGGCTGACGAACACCCGGTCCTGACGGCTGACGCCGAACACGCCCGACAGCCCCGACCCGATTTCGTAATACTCGTCACTGGTAGCTTTTGCCCCTGCACCGAGCGTGCCTGGTCCGAGCGCAGCAAACAGCGGGATGGTGATCGCGGCAAGATCGGTTGCGGCGTTGATGTTGCTATCATGCCCGACGCTCGCCTCGGCAAAGCCCGAAACGCTCGATCCGCCGCCCTTGATCTGCTTGTCAAACTGGCGAACGAAGCCGGTGAAACGCTGGCGCACCGGATCGGGCAGGCTGGGATCATCAACCACGGTGGCGAACTGCGCCTTGGCGGTATCGATGTCTCCCGCCATGGCATAGGCGCGGGCCAGTTCGGCACGGGCCTGCGCATGCTTGGGCTGAACCGCGAGAACCCGCTGAAAGGCGATGATCGCCGCGCCATAATGCCCCGCATCTGCCGCCGCGACGCCCAGTGCATAGTCATAGGCGGGATCACCTGCGCGCGCCTTTTCCTGAACGCTAAGCGTTTGATACTGCGCTTCGGCATTGGCCTTCGCCGATTGCGCGAGCGCCGGAACCGGGATGACAGCCAAAGCTGTTGCGGCAAACAATGCGCCACGGATTGATGGAGAAAACATTTGGCCCCCTGAATCGGCAATTTACTTAGCCGTCAGGTAATCCAGCGATGATTCAATTACTTGTGACAACGATTGTTATGAAGATGACAAACGCTGTCTTGGACCCTCCGCCTGCGCGAGGGATATCGCGGATAAGCTTCCCCCTCCAGGGGAGGGGCAAGTTGGATCAGCCCAATGTCATCACGATCTCAAGGGGAGCAAAAACTGATTCGGTTACACTGCCGCCCGCCCTAAGCCGCCAACTGCGCCACTGCCGCAGCGGCTACCGGCGAAAGTCCGCTTTGATCCGCAGCCCGGATCGCCGCTATCATGCGAGGATCCCAGAATTGCACGATATGGCTGGCAACCGCCTGCGCCGGATCGGCCTCACGCATGAGATTGGCGGCGATCTGATTGGCCATGAGAATCAAATGCCCACTATCCATTAGACTCTGTCCATTATTCGGCAGCTTCAACGGCAATGCGGCGCGAGCGGGCGCTGAGCTCTGCATAGTCTTCCTGCCAACCCGTCGGGCCGTTCGAGGCCGAAACCTGCACCGCCGTCACCTTGTATTCTGGGCAATTGGTCGCCCAGTCGCTATATTCGGTGGTGACGACATTGGCCTGCGTCGCGGGATGGTGGAAGGTCGTGTAGACCACCCCCGGCGCGACGCGATCGGTGACCTTGATGCGCAGCGTGGTCTCGCCCGAGCGGCTCGCCAGCCGCGACCAGTCGCCTTCCTTGAGCCCGCGTTCCTCGGCATCGTGCGGGTGGATTTCAAGCAAATCCTCGGGGTGCCACACGGTGTTAGCGGTGCGCCTCGTTTGCGCGCCAACGTTGTAGTGGCTGAGGATGCG
>JAYVNC010000157.1:0-5077 GCA_043758655.1 Novosphingobium sp. | reverse complement strand
GAAATCAGCGATGTTTTCGCCCATTGTCAGGTTGGGGTTGATGAACATTCCTGGGGCGACTTCGAATTTTGCATACTGGCCACCAAACACTTTGGCTTCTTTGTCAAACCGCGCACCATCTTCCTTGGTCCACCAATCGCGCACCTTGCCGGTTTCATCAATCTTGCGGCCCTGATCGTCAAAGCCGTGGCTGATCTCATGCCCGATCACCGCGCCAATCGCGCCGTAATTGACCGCATCATCGGCGCTCAGGTCAAAATACGGTGCCTGCAGAATTCCTGCCGGGAACACGATCTTGTTCTCCAACCCGCCATTATAGGCGTTCACTTCCTGTGGGTTCATCGCCCACTTGGCGCGGTCAACCGGCTTGCCCAATTGCTCCATATTGTCGGCGGTGTTGAACGCAGTGGCGCGCTGGACATTGCCGTAAAGATCCGCTGCATCGATGGTGAGGGGTGAATAATCGCGGAACTTTGCCGGATAGCCGACCATCACGTCCATCCGCGAAAGCTTGGCCAGCGCGGCGGCCTTGGTGGCATCACCCATCCAGCTGTTGACCTTGATCCGGTCCGCCATGGCGAGTTTCAGGTTGGCGACGAGTCCCTCCATCTTGGCCTTGGCGGCGGGCGGGAAATAGGATTGAATGTAATCCTGGCCCAGCAGCTCGCCCAGATTGCCATCGACCATTGCCACCCCACGCTTCCAACGCGGCAGCATGGCGGAAACCCCGGTGATCGTTTTGCGATAGGTAAAGCGGCTGTTTGCCATCGCTTTGTTCATCCACGGCGCGGCCTGATCGGCCATGTGGAAGGCCTGCCATGCCTTCAGCGTAGTCAGCGGCGTGCGGCCATAGATCGCGGCAATATCGCGCACCGCAGTCTTTTCGGAAACCACCATGCGGCTCTGCGCAGGAACCCGGGCACCCTGCCACATTGCGGCCCAATCAATCCCCGGCGCATAGGCGGCCAGCTCGTCGCTCGACATCGGATTGTTGACCTTGTCGATATCCCGGCGATCGGCGGCGGCCCAGCTTTTGCGCGCAATCGTGGTTTCAAAAGCGATCACCGCACTGGTGCGCGCAGGCGCATTCTTCTCACCCAGCGCGGTCAACGTGCGCTGCATATAGGCGCGGTAGGCGGCGCGCTGCTTGGTGAATTCGGGCTTCATGTAATAGTCGCGCTCGGGCATGCCGAGCCCGCCCTGATAAAGCCACAGCACGTTCAGTGCCGGATTGGCGGTGTCTGGCTCGGCGTCCCAGGTGAGCGGGGCAATACCGAACTTGCCATTGGTGGTGCCCATAAAGCGGGCGAAATCGCGCTTGCTGGTAATCGCGCGCATCGGACCCACATCGGCCATCAGCGGCTTCAACCCCAACGCCTCAACGCGCTTCTCGTTCATAAAGCTGGCGTACAGTGCGCCGTATTTCGTGCTGCTGCCCGATGCGATCAGCTGTTTAAGGTGATCCTGCGTCCGTTCATAAACCTCAAGGCCGCTGCCAATTCCGGCGCGATCCGAAGGGATCTGTGTCTTGGCAATCCACCCGCCGGAGGCATAGCGCTCGAAATCATCACCGGGTTTCACCGCCATATCGCGGGTGGAAAGATCGACTCCCCACGTGCCGTAATGGCCTGTGCTGCCAGAGGTCGCGGCAGCGGCGGCGGCAGCGGATGTTGCCGGTGCGGCGGGCGCATTTTCAGCCAGCGCAGGCGATGTGGCGAGCAGCGCGAGCGCGGCAGCGGAAGTGAGCAAGCTGGAAATTTTCACGCGATTTCCTTTTATCAAATCAGTGTGAGGCGCATTTGCAACGACACTCAAACGGCGCTGAAACGGCACTACAATGGGGTTGCAACGACGCCGCAACCGATTTGCCTGCCTCAACCCGGCGGCAAATCAAGTCAATGCCGTCTGCCGAGGGCTATGGGCGGTTGGTGGAATGGGGTAGGTCGCTTACATTCAGTGAAATCTGCAAATCAACATTTCAGTATTACCATCGCAAATACATCAATAATGGTGCAGATTCCATTTGGAGGTTGATGGCGAACACCGTATCGAGAGCTTTGAGAAAGTTACGGGGGACTTTTGTGCGGTGTGGGGCAAATGTATTCATTGCTATTGCTTCAGTACTGCTCGCAGCACCCCCCGCCTATGCCGATGAGGCACCGGCCAAATTGACGCTTAGCCCCGCCCAGCTTTTCACCTTTGCCGATAGCGCGCGAGACCGGGGCGATTTTGCCACAGCGGATGCAGCTTACCGCGCGCTTGCCTCTAACCCTGATCTTCAACTGCGAACCGAAGCCCGCTTTCGGCTTGCGCTGATGCTTGCCGATCAGCAGCATAAATATCGCGATGCTGCGGTAATTCTACGCCAAATCCTTGATGAAAAGCCCAAGGCGGCCCGCGTGCGGCTTGAACTCGCTCGGATGGATGCGCTGATGGGCCACGTCGCCAGCGCTGAGCGTGAACTGCGCGCTGCCCAAGCCACCGGACTTCCTCCCGAAGTTGAACGCATGGTACGGTTTTATGCCGGAGCTTTAAGCGCCGCCAAGCCGTTCGGCTTCTCAATTGAGGCATCGATTGCCCCGGATACCAACATCAACCGCGCAACAAAATCAGACACGCTGGGAACGATCATCGGCGATTTCACCCTCGATCAGAACGCCAAGGCGAAGTCCGGCGTCGGGCTCGATCTGCGCGGGCAGGCGTGGCTGCGGCATGGGCTGTATAAAAACGCCAGTCTGGTCGCGCGCATCTCGGCCAGCGGCGATATCTATGCCGACAAGGATTTTGACGACATCATCCTCTCAGCCCAGGCCGGACCCGAATATCAGTCAGGCCGTGACAAGATCGCTTTCCTCGTCGGCCCGGCGTGGCGATGGTATGATATGCAGCCCTATACCACCACGATCTCGGGCAGCGCATCATGGCAGCATCCGGTGGGAAGACGCACGCAGATCAAGCTGGAGGGCGGTGTGGGCCATGTGAGCAACCGCCGCAATGCGCTGCAAACCGGGGACAGCTTTTCGCTCGGCGCGAGTGTTGACCGCGCCTTTACCGCAAGATCGGGCGGCGGGCTGCAACTTTCCGCCGCACGCGAGACGGCGGCTGATCCCGGCTATGCCCTCGCAAGCGGTGGCGTCAGCGCCTACGCCTTCCGCGAACTCGGCCAGACCACCGCCGTCGCCACGCTCGGCTATAGCCACTTGGAGGCCGATGCGCGGCTGTTCCTCTATCCGCGCCGCCGCATCGATAATCGCCTGAGCGCCAGCCTCTCCGCCACCTTCCGCGCGTTTCGCGTGGGGCCGTTCGCGCCGCTGGCAAGGCTGCGCTGGGAGCGCAATCAATGGAGTATCGAGATTTACGACTACCGCAGATTTGCGGGTGAACTGGGAATTACCGCCGCGTTTTAATCAAGGGGAATTGTGATGGTTAGGGTATCTGTGAAAGACTTGGCCGGGGCATCGGCGCTGGTTCTGGCTGTAATGCTGGCAGGCTGCGGGGAAGGTGGGGGAGGCGCGATTGTTAGCATCCCCGCACCGACACCAACGCCGACCCCAACCCCAACGCCGACGCCAACGCCCACACCAACGCCGACCCCAACCCCAACCCCAACCCCAACCCCCACTCCAACGCCTACGCCTACGCCTACGCCGACACCAGCACCCAGCAATGTCGATCTGATCGCGCCAATCGTTTCAGAGAGCTTCGCTAACAAAGCGGCGACGGTGGCTATCAGCTATGCCAGTGACGGTTCCCCAACCAGCCAAACTCGATCCGCGCAAACGCTGACGTTCATTTACGACGCCGATTCGAAGACTTACACAGTGCAAGTTCCAGGGCGTTCCCAGGCCTTTGCGCCTGCAACCAAGGGTTCAGATGGTTCATACCGAGTAACCAGTGGTGCAACGACAGATATCCTGTCGCTGACGCCAACGGGCGTAAGTAGCGGATCAACATACCGTTATGTCGGAGCAGGTTTCTGGCAGCGCACAACCACAAGCGGCAGCATAGTAAGCAGCGGTTCGATTGACGGTTTCGTTTACGGTGTTCCGACTGCTACTGTTCTGCGAACTGGCAAAGGATATTATACTGCCCAGCTCAATGGCGCAGTATCTCGAGGTGGCAACCCTTTTACGCTGACGGGCACAGGTACATTCGTGGGAGATTTTGCCACCGGAGTCTTTGATGCCAGAGGCACCATCACTCTCACTGATCCCACGACATTATCATTTAACGATTCTGGCACCTTCAATTCAAGACTTACACTTTCAACAACCGCAAACCAAATGACAGGTGGGTTCGCTCTTACTACACAAGGGTTTCCCGCCACCTACAGCGGCCCAGCTTCCGGGATGTTTTTTGGACCAAATTCCGACGAATACGGGGCCGCGTTCTCGGCTGTGGATGCGACTGGAAACGTCGCGGTTGGAACGTTGTTGGGTCGGGTGGATCCTTCTGCAGCTATCACGCCGTTTCAGTCACTGACCGCTACCAAGACCATGGATGTGCTATATTATGGCCAAAATCTCGGGCCTGGATTAACCTATGACCCTGTCGCTGGTACGTTTACGATTGCACAATACACAGGCTATGGTCTTTCGTTTACGAGCCAATCCTTCCGAGATACTTTTAGCCAGTTCACGTTGGGTCCCGCGCAGAAAGCAGCAACGCAGCCAAGCACGGCCTTCACGGATTACAACGGCTCCGTCGATGGCAGGTCAGTCAAGGCTTCATTTTACAACTTCGGCAACAGTAACGGTGATGTACAACTCTCTTACAGCAGTTTCTACCGCCTAGAGATTGCCGCGCCTTCAGGCAGCAACCCGCCCGACGTTCGTTACGGCGTCTACGGCCAGCCAACACCGTCAAATGGTACCCCCACATCGGGCAGCGCAGTCTACAAGGGGTCAATATACGGAGCGGGCGAGGCGAGCGGCATTCAGATCTACACTGTATCTGGAAAATCCACCTTCAATGTTCAGTTCGGCACAGGAACGCCTATCACTGGGCAACTTGATATGAACCTTACCTCGCTCAGCAATGGGAGCGTGACTCCCTATTCGCGGTCGGTCAATCTTGC
>JAYVNC010000156.1:0-5081 GCA_043758655.1 Novosphingobium sp. | reverse complement strand
TCAAAGATAACTCTACGGTTTTAATAGACAATAGGGGGTTTGCTTCGCTAGGCCAAAGTGCAGCTATTTTGCGCCGAATTGTCGAAAGGAACTTAGGCCGGCTCAGCGGTCTCTAAAAACGGTGGTTCAACCACGATCTTGTCCGCCAGCGACATTCGGTCGAGCATCGTCGCCATCTCGTCGCGCAGGGTCAGCATCAGCCCGCGCAAACGGCATTCAGCTTCGGGCAGACAATTCTGGCAGCGTTCATGCGCATTGCGGGCCGCGCAGGGGACCAGCGCCAAACTTCCGCGCGTCAGTCGGATTATGTCACCATAGCGCACATCAACCGGATCGAGCGCCAGTTCATAGCCGCCATCGCGCCCTCGGTGCGAATTGACCAGCCCCTCGCGGACCATCTCAGACAGAATCACGGTGAGGAATTTGCGCGGGATATTCTGCGCCTCCGCTATCGCATCGAGCCTAACCGGGCCCTGCCGCCAGACATCGGCGAGATGCTGAAGCGCGCGGATCGAATAGCGGGTTTTCTGCGAAAGCATGAGGCGGCCACAAGACTCGCCCTAAGGTTAAATGTCAACTTGGCGGGTAGAACTCCCGCAGGTCAGATAGCCTTGGTGCCGGGCGCGTGGCGCTGCATCAGCTTATAGGCGCGGTCATACCATTCGCTGCCGGGATAGCTTGCACCCAGAACGGAGGCTGATTTCTGCGCCTCTTCGGGAATGCCCATCACCAGGCTCGATTCGACCATGCGGAACAGCGCTTCGGGCGTGTGGCTGGTGGCCGAATACTTTTCGACGACATTACGGAAGCGCAGGTTGGCGGCGAGCCATTTGCCCGAACGCTCATAGAACCGGCCGATCTCCATTTCCTTGCCCGCAAGGTGATCGTTGACCAGATCGAGCTTCAGCTGCGCGTCAACCGCATAGCGAGTCGCAGGAAAACGGCGCACCACTTCGGTGAGCGCATCGAGCGACTGCTGCGTAGCCTTTTGATCGCGGGTAACGTCACCGATTTGCTCATAATAGCACAGCGCGACGAGGTAATAGGCGTAAGGCGCATCCTTGTTACCCGGATGGATCGAAAGGAACCGCTGCGAGGCCTGAATTGACTTGGTGTAATCACGGTCAACGTAATAGGAAAACGCGCTCATCAACTGCGAACGGCGGGCCCACGGTGAATAGGGATGCTGGCGCTCAACCTCGTCAAACAGCGCGGCGGCAACCTTGGCATCGCCGCGATCAAGCTTGTCCTTGGCGGCGGCATAAAGCGTTTCCACGTCGCGCGCGACATAGGCAGTATCACGTGATTTGCCGCCGCGGCCGCAGCCAGCGGTGAACAAAAGCGCGGTGGTGGCCACGGAAAGGACGACAAGCTTGGGCAGCGAACGGTTGAGCATGGGCGGTGCTATAGCCACGCATGGCATGAACGCCAAGTGAAAGGAGCAGGACTTTCACACAGTCTAAGAGCGATTATTGCGGAGAGCCCTTTATCGGGCCGATCAAAGAAAGACAAAAGCTGTCAGCTGCCAATCGATGTTGATGATAAGAGAGAAAGCCCATAATTCATTGGCACAGTCTCGCACCTGTCGCACAACCGTCAACTCATTGACGCTCCGTTGACAAACAACCGCCATCGCAGAGTCATCCGAATCGCCTAGGCACATTTCCGGACACTCCATCGGTGTCGGGGAAATTGCCAGATGCACTATCGATTCGTTGCCGCTTTTGCGGTGTGCTTTGTTGTACCTGCGTTGGCGGCACCAGTGGGACAGCATGCTCCGCTACCGCCTTTGCATTACCTGTCCGAATACGAAGCCGCGCCGGAACGTTTGCTGCCGCAAACGCCTACTTATAATGCCGCAGAATTGGCGCGCGAAATGGCGCGATTGCGTGAAATTGTTGCTAGCGCCACGCCCGAACGCCAAGCTCAGGCACACATAGATGATGATAATGAAACGCCTTCAGCCTTCGACGCAGCTACTGGCCGCAAGCTTGAGGAGCTGCCCGCCACTGCCAAACTTCTCGGTGCAATAATCGAGGAAACCGAAGCGGTAACTGATCGCGCAAAGCTCCACTTCGCTACCCCACGCCCCTATCAGGTTGACCCGGCCCTGCCCCATTGCGGCAAAGGCACTTCTGCGCACAAAAGCTACCCCAGCGGGCATGCCGGGTTCGGTTATTCGACCGGCTGGGCGCTCGCCCGGCTGATGCCGAACCGATCGGCCGAAATCCTTGAACGCGCCAATGACTATGCCTTCAGCCGAGAGGTCTGCGGCGTGCATTTTCATGCCGATACCGAAGCCAGCCGCGTGGTTGGCACATTCGTCGCTGAACGCATGCTCAATGATCCACGCCTGAAAACTCTGGTTGCCAAGGCCAAGACCGAACTCGCCAAACGATAAAATACGTCACGATTTGCAAAAATGAGGGAATACCGATGTCTGTATATTCAATCCGCCGCCACGCTCTGCTCGCCGGATCCGCGAGCATACTCGCACTTGCCTCCACTGGGCCTGCCTGTGCTGCGGCGGCGGCTGTTGCCACTGCTTCTGCCGCCGCCGCGACAAGCGAGGCTGATACCGCTGCCGATGGCGACCGGTCTAAGATCGGCAACGCTGACGATATCGTCGTCGTCGGCACTCAAGTGAACCTCTCCACCCCGATCACCTCGTCGGTTCACACAACTGAACCGCAATCCATCGTCAGCCGTTCGATCATCGAAGATTCGGTTCCGGCAACGGCTGACTTCTTCGACGTCGTGCTGCTCACCCCCGGCGCATCGGGCACCAGCAATGGTGGCGGGCCGGGCCTCTCGGAATCAAAAACCGTCCTTCGCGGTTTCCAGGATGGCTTTTTCAACGTCACCTATGATGGTGTTCCGTTTGGCGATTCGAACAACCCCACACACCATTCGACCGCGTTCTTCCCCGATGGCACCTATGAACGTATCATAGTTGATCGCGGCCCCGGCGGCGCGACCGATCTCGGCCAAGCGAGTTTTGGCGGCAATGTGCACCTGATCTCGCGCGAGCTGAGCGATAAGGCGTTCATTGAGGGCCAAGCGGTTTACGGAAGCTATAACACTTGGCTCGGCCGTATCACTTATAACACCGGTACACTGGAGAGCCTAGGCGGACTGAAGGTTATCGCTGTGGGAGAATGGAAACAGTCCGACACCGCGCTGACCGGATCGCGCGCATGGTTCGGCAACGGCTTTTTCAAGGCAGAACTGCCGCTTGGTGACAACGCAAAGTTCTCAATCCTCGCAAGCTACAATCAGGATCTGTACCACCAGTCAGACAACAACGGGATCAGCTGCACGATCACCGCGCTCACGGCGATTAAGGCCACCAGCTCATCTGGCCCCTATCCGGTAACCGATGGCAGCAATTGCAACGCCGGAACCCAAACCGCAACCTATGGCAAGACCTATGGCTTGGTTGATTTCGGCAATCCCAAATTCACCGGAACGCTTTGGCCATCAGCGCGGCAGGACTGGAACTGGACCAATAAAACCACCGATTTTGAAATCGCCCGGTTGCAGCTGAACATTAGTGACAACATCACACTCGACAACAAGTGGTACACCTATTTCTATAAGAATTTCACCGTATCTGCGGCTGACACCACCACGCCTTGCACCACCGCGCTGGTCACCCAAACAACCTGCGGCGGCTATTCAACCAAGCTGCAGGGCACTGGCCTCGGCGGCGGCGGCGGGGTTTCGGTCGTGGGCAACATCCCCGGCTATACCAAGGTCAACCAGTACCGCATGTGGGGCGATATCCTGCAATTCACCGTCAAGACCGGCTTCGGCATTGGCAAGATCGGCGCATGGTTTGAGCGGTCTGAATCGCACCGCTATCGCTACAATTACGATTTCACCAAAGGCCTTGCCTCGGGCGCGCTTTCAGATGGTCACTTCGATTTTGCCGGCATGGCGCAAGTCTATAACTACAGCCAGACAGACAAGTTCTTCAACGTCCAGCTGAACGGCTCGCCCGTGCCCGCTTATGTCAACTATGACGAGTACACCAACTGGGACCAAATTCAGGGCTTCGGTGAATTCGCCTTTAAGCTGATGGATGACCGGCTGACGATCACCCCGGGGGTAAAGGTTCTGAGTTTCACCCGCCGCATCAACACGCCCATCGCCGCGCAGACGACGCGCGTCGGTATTCAGGCGTCCGAAACTTATAAACCTACGCTGCCTTATGCGACGGTGAATTTCCTGATCCAGCCGAACCTTTCGGTCTATGCCCAGTTCGCCAAGGGCTTCCTGATCCCGCAGCTAAGCGACAGCCTTGAGGTGGTCTATCCGGTCGGCAATGGCCAGACGACCTGCATCGTTCCCGGCACAACAGCGGGCGCGGCCAACTGCAACCTTTCGCCGACCAAGACCAAGAACTACCAGATCGGAATGGTTTATGCTGGGGACCGGCTTAACGTCGATGTCGATGGCTATTACATCGAGGCGACCAATTCGACTTCAACCGACCCATCAACCGGCATCTCGCAGACCAACGGAAATCCGGCAGTATATAAAGGCGTTGAAGGTCAGGTCAGCTATGTCGTGATGCCGGGCCTCACAGCAATCGCCAATGGATCGATTGCATCGGCCAAGGACAAGGTCACCGGGCTGTGGTTGCCGCAAGCACCGAACTACACTGCTGCGCTCGGAATGATCTATCGCTCGAAGCGCTTCAAGATGAGCTACATCCACAAGTTCACCGGTACGCAATACACTGACGGCGGCCAGTTAGTGCGGCTCTCGCCCTAAAGTCAGGGTACGCTTTCGGGCAGCGTTAAGCTTGGGCCAACATGGCTTGGGGTGACGGTGTACAACGTGTTTGACAGCACCCCTACCACCAAGATCGGCGGTTCAACTGGCGCGTTGCCGCTCTACTTCTATCAGCCAGGACGCTCGTATCAGGCGCAGCTCAAGTTCAAATTCTGAAGCATCGGTGTGGGCCTCGGATATTTGGCAGTTAATGAAGGCGGCGGCAGACTTCGGTTTTGCCGCCGCCCTTTTTTGCTCGTCACAACTTGGCTAAAAAACCTTGACAGGAGTGCATGATTTAA
>JAYVNC010000155.1:0-5097 GCA_043758655.1 Novosphingobium sp. | reverse complement strand
TTTTGCGCTGGTGCTGGAGGACAAGCCTTAGGTCTGGAGCAAGCCGGTTTTCGTCACGCTGCGCTGGTAGAAATCGAGCCAGATTTCTGTCAGACGCTGCGCCTGAATAGGCCGACTTGGCAAGTTCATGCTGCCGACATGAACACGTTTGATGGACGTCCATTCAAAGGCGTTGATCTGCTTGCTGGGGGTCTGCCCTGTCCGCCATTTTCTATTGCCGGCAAGCAACTTGGTGAGAAAGACGAACGGAACCTCTTTCCAGCGGCCTTACGATTGATCGATGAGATCAGGCCCAAGGCGGTGATGATCGAAAACGTAAGGGGGTTCCTCTCGCCCACGTTCGAAGAATACCGGCTTTTCCTTAAATCGCAATTTCGCAAGCTGGGTTACCACGTCGATTGGCGTCTGCTGAATTCTTCCGATTTTGGCGTTTCGCAATTGCGCCCGCGTGTTGTGATTGTTGCCCTGCGCACAGATCTGGTAGATGCCTTTGACTGGCCGGTTGTACTTCCGAACAATCCACCGACGGTAGGTGACGCCTTGCTGGATTTGATGGGACAGAACGGCTGGGCGGGTGCGAAACGGTGGGCGCTAGGAGCGAATGACATTGCGCCGACTATTGTCGGTGGATCGAAGAAGCACGGCGGGCCCGACCTTGGACCCACCCGCGCACGCGCAGCTTGGGCTGCCTTGGGTGTAGAAGGGCGAACGCTGGCCGAATCGGCACCGGCTTCTGATTTCTGCGGTATGCCCAGACTTACCGTACGAATGGTCGCCAGATTACAGGGCTTCCCCGATGATTGGCAGTTCTTCGGACGGAAGACCAAAGCCTATCGCCAGGTTGGAAATGCGTTTCCACCTCCGGTGGCGCGGGCAGTTGCATCGAGCCTGGGAGTGGCGTTGAGATTGCAAAGGCATTTCCCGCTGAGAGTGGCATAATGGGTGCGCGCGATCTCTTGCGGGACTATTTCCTGTCAAATATCGGTAAAGTGCTCGATAGCGATGACCTTCGCGTTGCTTCTGGTGGTATCAGTGAATGGGCTCGTCGCGTTCGGGAGTTGCGCAACGAGGAAGGGTATCCGATACTCACCCATAATGACCGGTCCGAATTAAAACCGGGGCAATATTTGCTGTTAACCGCGAAGCCCGAGCCCGCGTTCGAGCGTGGGATTTCAAAGGAAACGCGGGCAATTGTCCTCGATCGCAACGGGTTCACTTGTCAGATGTGCGGCGCGGGCGCAGGTGAGCCGCATCCGTTCGATCCGTCGCGCAAGGTCCGGTTGCATCTTGGCCATGTTATCGACAAGTCGATGGGCGGCACTGATGATCCTTCGAATTTGCGCGCGGTCTGTTCGATATGCAACGAAGGGGCTTCAAATATTACGCCCGATCGACCGACTGTTATGAAACTCAAAGCCCAAGTTCGAAAGGCGCGCGGGGAAGACCAATTGGAACTTCTGAAGTTTCTGGTCGACAAGTTTCCTCAGCAAACCAAGGCTATGCTGGATACATCCCTCACCTAAACGGCGGCTCATTAAATGCGCGAAGCTTTCTTGAATGCAGCCGCGCTCCTTCCGCACGCAACAGATCACAGGCGCGCACTCCGATTTGCAAATGCGCGGCGATGGCTTCTTCATAGAAGCGATTGGCCTGGCCGGGCAACTTGATTTCGCCATGGAGCGGTTTGTCTGACACGCAGAGCAGCGTGCCATACGGAACGCGGAAGCGATAGCCTTGGGCAGCGATGGTGGCGCTTTCCATGTCGATGGCGATGGCGCGGCTCTGGCTGAAGCGGAAGGCACTGTCGGTGTAGCGCAGCTCCCAATTGCGATCATCAGTGGTGACGACGGTGCCGGTGCGCATCCGTTTTTTGAGGTTCTGGCCGCTATCACCGCTCACCTCCTCGGCGGCCTGCGCCAGCGCGACCTGCACTTCGGCGATAGCGGGAATGGGAATTTCGGGCGGTAGCACTGCATCGAGCACGTGGTCATCGCGCAGATAAGCGTGAGCGAGCACATAGTCACCGATGCGCTGGGTATCACGAAGCCCGCCGCAGTGGCCGATCATCAGCCAAGCCTCCGGCCGCAGCACCGCGAGGTGATCGCAGATCGTCTTGGCATTGCTCGGCCCGACGCCGATGTTGACCAGCGTGATGCCATTCCCGTCGGCTGCCACGAGGTGATAGGCGGGCATCTGGTGCCGCCGCCACGCCGTGTCAGACAGCCGGTCACGCGCGTGCTCGGTCGGTTGATCGAGCAGCAGGCCGCCCGCCCCCGAAAGCGCGACATAGCCATTCTCGCCCAGCTTCGCGCCCGCCCAGTCAACGAATTCATCGACATAGCGGTGATAGTTGGTGAACAGGATGTAACGCTGAAAATGCTCGACCGCAGTGCCGGTGTAATGCGCCAGCCGCGCGAGGCTGAAATCGGTGCGCAGGCCATCGAACAGCGCGAGCGGGGTCGGATCGTCCGGCCCGCCGATGTAAACGCCATCGGCCAGCTCATCGCCGATCATCGCGAGTTCGGTCGATGGAAAATGCTTTGCCATTTCCTGCGCGCTGATGCCCGCAAGGCCTGAACCGGCGTCAATCACATAGGGGAAGGGGATTTCCTGTGCTGAAGGCCCGACTTCGACCTCGATCTCATAGTCATCGGCGATCAGGCTCAACTGCTCGGACAGGTAGGCGGCGAAGAAGGCCGGGCGGGTGACGGTGGTGGCAAACACCCCGTCATGCGCCAGCCGGCCAAAGGCGCGGGCGAGGTCTGGCCGGGTTTCAACGCCTGAATAGCGGATGCGCAATTCGGGATAGCACCAGTCATGGTTTGCGCGGCGTGCTGTAGGGGGGAGGGTGCCATGGACCGCATAGGCTTCAATGTCTGAGCGCAGGGTGGCAACGGCGGCGTCATAAACGCGGACCAGTTCCGCGATGATTTTCTCTGTAGTTTGCATCGCAAGCCTATAGCGCAGGATGCGTGACAATTCAATTGCAGTGGGTTTTGGACAGGTTCACGCAAAGAAAAGGGGGCGCCGAAGCACCCCCTGAACTTTTCTTCTAAAGCCCCATCCTCTTCAGAGGAGGGGGTTGGGGGTGGTGGAGGCTGGGCGCAAAATCGCTTGCGCGCGCGATGCTTTCAGCATCGCCACCTCCCCTTAATCCCCTCCTCTGAAGAGGAGGGGGAAAGGTTCAGCTCTCAGCTTCGCCTTCAGCAGCCACAACCGAATCTTCCATCACATCGGCGGGGATTTCACCCGGCTCAGCGTTGGGATCGAATGCTTCGGTGAAGCCGGCGCTGTCATCGTCAAACATTGCCGCCATCACGTCGACACCGGCAGCTTGCTGCTCGGCTTCGTCAGACGAACGCGCGACGTTGACCTTGACCATCACGGCGACTTCAGGATGCAGCGAGACGCGCACATCGTAGATGCCAACGGTCTTGATCGGGCGTTCGAGCACAACCATCGACTTGTTCACCTTGGCACCGTCAGCGACCAGCGCCTCGATGATGTCACGCACCGAAACTGAACCATAAAGCTGGCCCGAGTTTGACGAAGCGCGGATCAGCACGACCGACTTGCCTTCGACGTTTCCGGCTTCGCTCTGCGCCACAGTGCGGCGATCAGCGTTGTCGGATTCGATGCGGGCGCGGTTGGCTTCAAAAACCTTGCGGTTGGCGTTGTTGGAACGCAGCGCCTTCTTGCCCGGAAGCAGGAAGTTGCGGGCATAGCCGTCTTTTACAGTGACGACATCGCCGATAGCGCCAAGCTTTTCAACGCGTTCGAGAAGAATGATTTCCATGGAGCTTCTCCCTTACTTCACGAGGTACGGCAGAAGGCCGATCTGGCGCGCGCGCTTGATGGCCTGGCCGAGTTCGCGCTGCTTCTTTGCAGAAACGGCAGTGATGCGGCTTGGCACGATCTTGCCACGCTCAGACATGAAGCCCTGAAGCAGGCGCACGTCTTTGTAATCGATCTGCGGCGCGTTCTTACCTGAAAACGGGCACGATTTGCGGCGGCGGAAAAATGGGCGTCCCATCGATCAATACTCCTCGCGTTCACGGCGCTTGGTGCGCTCACGGTCCTGCTTGCGCATCTGCACGGAAGGGCCTTCTTCGTGGGTTTCAACCTTGACGGTCATCCAGCGGATGATGTCTTCGTTGATCCCGGTCTGGCGCTCAAGCTCAGCGACGGTGCCGGCGGGGGCATCGATATTGAGCAGCACGAAATGCGCCTTGCGGTTGCGCTGGATCTTGTAGGCGAGGTTCTTGAGGCCCCATGACTCGGTCTTGGTGACCTTGCCCTGATGCGCTTCAACGATCTCGGTTGCGGTAACTGCCAAGGCATCAACTTGCGCCTGGCTGAGGTCCTGGCGAGCCAGAAACACGTGCTCATATAGAGCCACGGGCCTTCCTTTCATCATAATGCCGATCGCTGGCTTGTCCGCACGATTGCGGGGCCCCTCCGGCTTTCTGTCTCCTCAGGCTAACCGGAGGAACGGCGCGCATAGCGGGTTTGGGGGGGAATGCAAGCGAAGAGCGGCGCTTCGCGGAGTTAGACGGCGGCGCGCACCGGTAACTTGGCCAGGCTCAAATTTCGGATGTGACGGTTGCTGGCCAAGTGTAGGAAGGCGGGGTAAACTGGAAGTGATCAGGCCAAATTCCGCAGAATTTCGCGGGCGAAACTGGTTAACGTGTCATCGCGTGCGCCCATGATTACCACACGATCTGAGGGCTTTGCGAGCGTAATAATGCGCGCTGCGCAGTCTTCGCGCGATGGAATATATTCGGCGGTGCCGCCTGCGGATTTGATCAGATTGACGATCCGTTCGCTGCCTTCAGAGCGGTCAACCGTGCCGCCTTGATAGACCGGATCGCACAGGATGGTGATGTCTTCAGGCCCCAGCAAATGCGCGAAGGTTTCCGCCAGTTCATGCCCCATTTGGCGCAGTGGGCCATAGCCATGTGGCTGGAAAAAAGCGATAATCCGCCCGGGATGCGCCTTCAATGTTTTCAGCGTCGCGGCGCACTTTTCGGGGTTGTGGCCGAAGTCATCGATCACAGTCACCCCGCCAGATGACGTGCCGATGATGTCAAAACGGCG
>JAYVNC010000154.1:0-5167 GCA_043758655.1 Novosphingobium sp. | reverse complement strand
TTTTTCATAGGTGGAGATCAGCTCAACCGTGCTGGAAAGCGGTAGTAGGGCAACAAAACGTGTGCCCAGCCCCTCGCGGCTTTCAACGTCAAGCCGCCCGTGCATCGCGCGGATCAGTTCGCGTGCCTCAAATGCACCGATGCCGAAACCGCCCTGCTTCGATGATACAAAGGGTTTGAACAGCCGGGACCGAATGAAGTCGGGGCTCATACCTTGGCCGGAATCAACAATATCGATTTGCGCGTGCATGCCGTCGCTCGATTGTCCGATGAAAACCGGCGACCCCGGCAGGCTGGCATCAACTGCATTTTGCACGAGATGGATCAGCGCTTGCTCAAGCGCATCGCGGTTTCCGACAACCTCCCCGCCCCGGCACTCGCTTATGCCGACTTGCGGGTTTCCGCCAAAATGCTTCACAACACTGCGCACGACTTCACCAATGTCGAACGCACAAAGCGCCTCGCCGCCGCCAGCGCCATAACGCGATAGCCGCGCCATCAGGACGTTGAGCTTGTCGGCGGAACTGCGCAGCGTCACCAGCATATCGGCGCGGAATTCGGGATTATCGGCGTGCATTTCAGCGTTGCGGGCGAGCAGGCCGAACTGGCTCGCAAGATTTTTAATGTCGTGCATGACGAACGCAATGCGGCGGTGGAATTCGTCAAATCGCGCCGCTTCGGTCAGGGCGTCGTGGTTCGCATTTTCTGACAATGTCGTGGCGATTTGCTGGCCGACCACGCGCAGAATATCGAAATCCTCCCAGTCAAGCTTGCGATCATGATCGGGCCGCGCCAGCACGACCACACCGATCAAATAGCCATAGTGAATCAGCGGCACGAGAACCCACGCAGCGGGCTCGGCGACGATCCATGCGGGGACCACGGCCGATTCGCCACGCTGGCATTCGCCGCTGCGGATGGCGTCCAGTTCGGGGATGAAGCCGGTGCGTTCAAGGAAGCGGATCGAAGCGATACTCATCGCGCAACCCGGCACTTCCAATGTTGACCATTGCCAGCGCCCTGAAAGCTCGAGATCGCCATGTTCGCCGGGCGTGAGGAGGATGCCTGCGGGGCTATCGGTGATCTGCGCCAAAGCCTGAATCGCCCGAACTTCGAGCGGAATTTTCGAATCGCCAGCCCGGCCGATTGTCTGCGCGAAACGCAGCCATTCGGCGCGATAATCGTAACGATGGCGAAACAGATGCTTGACCAGTGTGATCTTGACCCATCCGCGAAATTGGCGGGATGGCAGTGTCAGGATTGCCAGCGCCGAGGCGACAATTAGCACACCGAATTGGAAGATTTTCCCATAGTGGCCGCCAATTAAGTCAAGCCCGCGCGTGATCAGAATCATCGCGAGCAGATAGGCACCGATCCCGGCCAGCGAGGCAAAGCGAAAAGCGATAATCCGCGAAGGGAACAGCTGAAGCTCGTCGCGACGTTTTGCCGTAAGCGGAAGCAGCAGCAGCAGCGCACCAGTCCAAACCACACCGCGCAGCGCCGCAAGCTCGGCAGGCCAGACCGTGCCAAGATAGGCGTTGGTGTAGAGATTGAGATCAAAAATCCACACCAGCGCCAAAGCTGATGCCGGCCAGCGCAGCGCAAGCCGCGCCTGCTGCGAAGCGCCGCTGTAGAGGTTGTGTACCAGCATCAGCGCACCGATTGAGAACATCAGGCGCAGGCCGACCACCGCCACGAAGACCGATTGCTGGGAAATCGCCACATGCAAAAGCCGGTGGAACAGCACCTGCATAACGATTTGCAGCAGCTCAACGCAGACCAGCACAATCACCAGAGGACGCACCTCCTTCACGGTGCTCGCGCGGCCATCGCCGACGAACAGACACCAGACCACGAACAGCCAAGCGACATTGCGGAACGATTCGATCATCGCCGCTCCGGCGCTGTCAGTCCGGCCAGAGGCTGCGGCAATTGCCCAGCTTGCGCTAAGTGCGAGGGCAACGGCCATCGGCACACCTGCACGGCCAAGGCCCTTGCGACGGTTGAGAAACCACGCGGCAAGGGCGGTTGAGGCCAACGCTGCCACAAGGTGAGAAGCTGTCGCGACAAAGATCCACAGGTCGAGCGCCATGTCAGTTCGCGCCCTCGTGCCACAACACCACGCGCAGCGTTTGCAGCAGGATCAACAGATCGAGGAACGGCGTGTAGTTCTTGGCGTAATAAAGATCGAATTCCAGCTTGTGCCGTGAATCATCGAGGTTTGCGCCATAAGGGTAATTGATCTGCGCCCAGCCGGTAATGCCCGGTTTGACCATGTGGCGTTCGGCGTAATAGGGCAGCTTTTGTTCTAGGTCTGAGACGAATTCGGGGCGCTCGGGGCGCGGGCCGACAAAGCTCATTTCGCCTTTGAGAACGCTCCACGTTTGCGGCAGTTCATCAATCCGCACTTTGCGGATCAGCCGCCCGATGCGAGTGACGCGCGGATCATTCTTTTGGGCGAACTGTGCCTTTCCGTCGGCCTCGGCATCGGTGCGCATTGAACGCAGCTTGATGACGTCAAACGGCTCGCCAAACAGGCCAACGCGCGTTTGGCGAAAGAAGGCAGGGCCGCGACTGTCAATCTTGATGAACAGCGCGAAAAGCAAAATAACTGGCGCTGTGACGAACAGCAACACAGCGCTTGCTGCGAGATCGAACATCCTCTTGGCCACGCTCGAAACCGCGCGGCCCGATGAAAATCCATCCGAAAAAATTAACCAGCTGGGATTGACGGTATCGAGATCGACCCGTCCGGTCTCGCGCTCGATGAAGCTGGAGAAATCGTTGACGTGAACCCCCGCCGTTTTGATCCGCAGCAGATCCTGCAATGGCAGGGCGTTGCGCCGCTCTTCAAGCGCCAACACCACCTCGCTTACACCAAGATTTTCGACGAAACGTTTGAGGTTGTGGATGGCGTTGCGGTTGATTGCTTCTTCGACCAGCGGGCTGCCATCGCCCATACCGATGTAACCAACGATGACGAAGCCCGATTCAGGACGATCACCAAGCTTGCGGAGGCGATCAGCCCGGTGCCCAGCGCCCAGAACCAGCACCCGTCGCCGAAACGCAGACGCCCCGAGTATACCGCCGACCAACAGCCGGTTGCCGAGCAAAAATACAATCGAGAGCGCCATGGCATAGGCCAAAGTAGACCGCCAGAAATGCGCACTTCCCGCTAGCCAATCGACAAACGACAGCGAAATTACCCCGAGCGATATAGCAACCAGCAGCCGCGCGGCAGCATAGCGCATTGAACGCAGCGATTCGGCACCATAAACGCCCACCGCGATCATCACCGTGAGCATGATCGTCATAAACCCGAGCAGCATGCTCAGCCGGTCACCGAATGGGCCAATTGCCATACCGATCTGCCCCGCCCGCAAGCGCCAAGCCATCTCGCCCGCGAGGACCAGCAAGCCGATGTCGAACAGGCCGAGCAAAAGCACCGCGTGCGGTATGTAATGTTTGAACAGGCGAATCATATGCTTGCCGACCAGTGGCTCGCGTTGGCGAAGGGAAGCACTGGCACTAAACCCAAGGTGTAAAATGTCGGTAAAGCTGACAATGTTTTGCAAACCGCAGATTGGCTCAAATGCGAGGGTTTAGCAGGTGAGGCCGCACGAATTGTCGGCGAAGTTTACATTTGTCGTGAAAGTCTCGCTCGTTCGTAGCGGTTGAAAGGTGAAGTCAACTCGGCGTTAACCAAGGTGTTTTGCGGTTGGTTCAGCCGCTGTGGCGTAAAGACCTTTGTCATGAGCCGCATTGCAAACTCGCTGACTGTCCCAAAAGGGATGTATCGCCACTTTACGGTGATAACCTTGGTGGCCACCGGATGTGTCGCCATTTTTGCTGACGGTGAACGGCGACAAGCGATCAACGACGAAGTGAGCGCGCAAAATCAGAAAGCTGCTCTACGTTCGGCGGAAGCGGAAAAAAATGGTGCGGCAAACGCCGGACAACATGAAGTTCGTTATGCCCCCCGCGGCAGCTGGGGCTCTGATGGCGTCGTCGACACCGACCCATTGGTCAGTGCAGAGGGCGGCGGCTATAGTGTGTCGGGTGAAGGTGGCGGACAACGGATCGCGGGTGGAGGCGACTATGGCATGATAGGAACGTTTACACCGGCAGAAATCAGTAATGGAAAATTTCCGCTCATCAAAACCGGCCCTAAGCCGCGCGTAAGCAGTGTAAAACCAGCAACTGCTGAACAGCGTAAAGCATTTGAAAGCGCAATGAGCGCCCGCGCTGGCGCACCAACACCTGCTAATTAGCGCTGAAGCATTCCTGCGCGAGGAATTCGCGGGTTTGCGGGGCGAGGATCGCCGCATGGCCATAGTTCGGATGGTCGATCACCAGCATCACAGTGGCATTTTCTGATCGCCATGCGGCAATCGCGGACTCTGTCATATCAAAATGCAGAAAGTGCACTGCGCTTGCCTTGCCGTCGCTTTCACGGGTGCGCTGGACATCCCCTTCGGGCCGTGCCCGGACCAATTCTCTGCCCATATTGAGCGCGATGTGATCTTCGATGCCGCCGATTGAGCGCAAAAACTGGTCGCGCTGAACCTCGTCAGGAACTTCGAACAGCAGCGTTGCGGTAAGCTCGCGGCCCTTGGGGACCATAGGATCATAGGCCGCAAGTTCATCGGGGATTTGCGCCGCCCCGCCCTTTTCAATCCGCAACATCTCGTGGATTTGCAGCCACATCGAATCCCATGTCTCGAACAACACGGTGGCCTTGGGACCGACGGAAATCCGCGTCAGATTTTTGCGCAACACCGATTCGGCGCGCTTGTCCGCGCGGATCAGTGCGTACTGCTCGAGCGGCATAATATCGTCGGCGGTAATTGAGAATGCGTCACGGGGCATGGGCTATAATCCATAGGCTTTGGCAAGGACTTCAATAGGATGGCCGATCCGGTCAGGCGGCGTCGCGCCGCCGGCCGCGATCACCTGCTTAAGGTGCGGTCCGGCGAGCGGACATTCGCTGACGATTATTTCGGGGTCCGTTTTCAGAATATTGCGCGCGGTGGGGCGACCAATCTTCAACGCCCGATCAAAGTTGCTCTTGAAAATCCCCCACTTACCGCCGTGGCCCGAACAGCGTTCGGTAAGCTGCGGCGTTGCGCCAGGGATTAGACGCAGCATTTCGAGCGCCTTGGGCCCCA
>JAYVNC010000153.1:0-5176 GCA_043758655.1 Novosphingobium sp. | reverse complement strand
CGCACCAGAAACGGCAGCGCGGCAAGCGGCATCAGCCATGGCGGCACGCGCCAATCAATCGCCAGCGCGCCGAGCATCAGAGTGACCCCGATCAACCGGTAGTCAGCATAGTCCCCGCCGCCCAAGTGACGCGGGACAATTACCGAAAGCAGCAGCATTATCAGCACCGCCCAGCCCAGCCGCCCATCAAGCTTGCGGAACGCCAGCGCGATCAACGGCAACAGGCAAAACAGGATCGCGCTGGCAATATCGAGATAGCCCTCGCGGTCGCGCAGCGCGGTTTTCCATTCGACCCATTTTACCCACAGAGGACGCGGGCCATAAGACATCGAGCCCTTGGCCTGTTGCCCGGCGAGCAGCGTTGGCAATACCGGCAGCCACAGCGGCCACGTCGCCAATATCGCCGGGATCAACTTCTTGCGGCTGTGCCACTCATAGCCGAACACCATCACGCCGAGCACACCCCAGCCCGATTGATGGCACAGCCAGATCATCAGCCCGATGAAGACAAACGCCGCCTCACGCCACCGATGCCCTTCCGCGCGCACCCACAGGGCAAAAGCGAATAGCGCCAGCGCAAGGCTGAGGTTGAAATTAAGGAATCCCATAATCAGAGACGGCGACCACACCGTCGCCATGGCGAGCAGTGATCCCACGCCAACGCGCCCACGCAAAGTGCGCTCAACCGTCACCAGCCCAAGTCCCGTGAGCACCGGGATAATGATAACGATCAACCGCCCGCCGGTTTCCAGCCCGAACAGTGCTGACAACGGGAAGATCAGCAGATCGGCTCCCAAATTGCCCGACCACGCCCAGCGAAAGCCGTAATACTGATCGATTACCGGGTTGCTGCCGTGCGCCAGCATCACGTGCCAGCGCGCCAGATGCGCAGGATAGTCAGTCATCGCCGGATAGCGCGCGAGGATGGGTGGCAGCGCCGCCATCAGCGCCAAAGCAATCGCCAGCAAGGTCCACGGATCGCGCCACCACGGCGCTTTGCCATGCGCTGGCCGCCGCCCGGGACTTGAGACTGAATAAGCAGCTTCAGCCATCAGTCTATCGAACTTTCAACGACACGGGCACGCGAGCAGCCAAGAACATAGCCAAATACATCGGCAAAAAACTGGCAGGAGTGCGCGGACTCGAACCGCGGGCCCTCGGTTTTGGAGACCGATGCTCTACCAACTGAGCTACACTCCTGCAGGTCTGGCGGCACCTAGTATCCGGGGCCGCGAATGGCAAGCATGGTCTTGACCGCGCGATCACGCAAGCCGTCTCGCAGCAGGACAATTAGCGTGGTATAGCCCCACCATGCACGCGCCACTGGGAATCATTGACCCCGAACTGCTCCTGCTCGCCTATCGCAGCGGGATTTTTCCGATGGCCGACGCGCGCGATGATCCTGAGGTGTTTTGGGTCGAACCGAGCGAGCGGGCGATTTTGCCGCTTGATCGCTTTCACCTGTCACACTCGCTCGCCAGAACCTTGCGGCGCGGTGATTTTGTAGTGACCTGCAACACGGCCTTCGACGAAGTGATGCAGGCCTGCGCCGGGCCGCGGCGCGGCGATGATGGCGATACGTGGATCAGCCACCGGATCGAAGCGAGTTATCTCAGGCTGCACGAACTGGGCCATGCTCATTCGGTTGAATGTTGGCAGAGCGGCGTGCTGATCGGCGGACTTTACGGCGTCGGCTTTGACGCAGTGTTCTGCGGCGAATCGATGTTCAGCCGGGTTCCCGATGCGTCAAAGGTGGCGCTGGCGTGGCTTGTGGCGGCGATGCGGCGCGGAGGAGCGAAGCTGCTCGATTGCCAGTTCATCACGCCGCACCTCGCCTCAATGGGCGCGGTGGAGATCAGTCAGTCTGAATATTTGCAGAGGCTGAAAGCGGCTCAGCGGCCACTCGCAGCAGACGGCACAGCGGCTGGCTTTGCCGCGGCTGGTTTTGGTGGCGATGCCGAGGGTGAAGGTTTTGGCGCGGCACTGGCGCTCCCCGCCGCCTTTGGCGCGCTGCTCGCCGATGCTACCGGATCCTCGTCCTCGCCGGGGAATTTCATCGCGCAGTCTTTGACCCAGACATCGTAGATCGGGTGCTCGACCAGATTGAGCGAGGGTGAGTTTTTGAACAACCAGCCCGAGAATGTTTTGGTCCAGGCAAACGGCTTGCTGGCATCAGCGCGCTGTTCAACGAACACCTGAACGAATGCGCCAACCTCGGGCGGGTCTTCCCACGGCAGCGTTTTTTCGCACGAGGCCAGCTTGATAAACACATTGCCAATCCGCCGCGATTCGCCGCTTTTGAGCACGACGTCCATCTCGACATTGTTGCGCTTGTTAAGCAGGCCGAGCGTCGCCACGCGGTCTTTCACCGGGGTGCCGTATTTGCTTTCGATGGGCGGGCCGCCAGCCGCGCCGGTAGCAATGCCGACCGGGGCCTCGGTCGCCTGCGCTTCGACGACATCGTTTTGCGCGCGGTTGCATCCGGCGAGGGCCACTGCGCTGACAGCCAGTAGTGCGACAGCCCGCTTCATCACTTAGCCCTCGGGCGACCAGGCTTCATAATCGCCGGTAGCCGCAGCCCGGTGCCCGCCCTTTTCCAGCGCGCCTTGCGGGCGATAGGCGGCAGGCGTGCCGGTGGCGTTGGGGGTATAATCCACCTCCCAGATGCGCGCGGGCGGCAGGTGGCTTTCGGGCACGCCGTCGTAGGTATTGTGCAGCCAGCCGTGCCATTCCGCCGGAACTCGGCTGGCATCATTCGCGCCATCATAAATAACCCAGCGCCGCTCACCGCCATCAGCGCGGCGCTTTTTGGCGCGGTAATACTTATTGCCCTGCGCATCGGTGCCAACCTGCTCGCCGGTCATCGCCGAATTAAACAGCGTTCCGACGGTAGCCCCGTCCCACCAGGTGAAGATCTTGCCGAGAATTCCCATAGGTTAAGTGCCTAGCCGAATGGGGGGCGGGGGGGCAAGGGGGGACGCCGTATTTCGATGTCCCCCGCCAAAGCCAAATTCAGGCCAGCATCTGCAACCCATGCTTCTCAACGATGGCGAGGAGTTTCAGCGCCATGCCGCTGGGGCGCTTGGCTCCGGTTTCCCACTTCTCCACCGTCGATTCGCTGGTGTTGAGATAGCGCGCGAACACCGGCTGGCTAACCTTGTTGGCCTCACGCAGTTTCTGGATATCGCGCGGGGCAAATGCGGTGATGGGTGCAAGACAGGCCGCATCAAAATCGCGCATGGTCGCCTTGTCGATCACACCGGTCCGATGCAGCGCCCGGGCGGATTCGTGGATCGATTCAAAGGCATCGCTTTTGTAGAGTGACTTTGCCATTATCTTTGCTCCAGTTCCTCAGTACAAATCTCGATCCAATGGCCATCGGCAATTTGGGCTTTTGCCTGTTCGGGCGTTATCCCCGAATAGAGTTTGGCCAGCTTACGAAATTCGCGCAGTTCCTCATCATCAATGTTCGCCCGGTCCTGCTTGGCGAACAGAAACTGGTAGACCCAGTAGTCACCGCCGCGCGCCAGAACGATCGAACGATAGAGGTTATCGCCCAGCCGCTTCTTAAACACGCCGCCGCCCAGATCATCCGCCTGCCCCGCCATCACTTGCGCGATGGCCTTGCACAGCACCTTGTCCCCAATCCGCGCCTTCTTCGCCGCCTTAGCAAACCATGCTGATTTGAATGCGCGGGGATTGGCAGCGTCTGGCATGGTATATGATAGCACTGAGTGCTACTTCTGCAAGGGCCACATCAAAAGATTAGGAGAGTTTTATCCAACCTTCCGCCAGCGATCAGTAAACTGCCCGCCGATAATCGCGGTGAAGCCTTTGCGATCATAGGTGGTTGTCACCGATTCTCCCGGCGGCGCGAACACCACCTTGTCTCGGAAAACCTTAATCGGTGTGCAGTGGTCGGTGACTGGCGGGGCAACATTGGTGAGGCCCGGCGCGTCGAGATTGTTGCGCGTGGTAAATTCAATCCACTCGCAATAGTGCGTCGACGTCAAAGTGTAGCGGATGATCGATGATTCAGAGGCCAGACTGCCATCGGCATTGCGCACGAACAGGTTGAGGTTCGCGCGACCGCCTGCCATTGTATAAAGTGCGGCAATATCAGGATGTTTCAGCACCTTGCCATTGGCGAGGGTGCGGTCGATCAACTCGTAAGTTCCCTCGATGCTCGCCGCCTGCATCGGCGCTTTGTGCGAACCTCCCCACGCCATCGTTGCACTGCTCGCGACGACAAGGCCCATTGCCGCGCAGGCGAAAACGCGCATTTTGCCTTTTGTTTCAATTTTGCTCACCACCTCACCAAATCCCCCCGGCCAATCCCCAGCGCCGCCGCCCGGCCCGCGTTCAGTTCCAGCACCGCCGCCGCAGGTCCGGCTGAGGGCAAAGGCGTCTCCGAATAGGGTACCGCATTTGCCGCGACGTTCAGCACGCGGTGGTTTGCGCCGATGAAGATTATGTCCAGCGGCAGCACGGTGTTGCGCATCCAGAAGGCGGCGTATCTTGGCGGGGTCATGGGGAAGATCATGCCTTCGTCCGCGCCCATGACCTTGCGGAACATCAGGCCTCTTTCTTGCTCGGGTTCGGTCCTCGCCACCTCGACGCGGAAGTGGTGGGCGGTCTGGCCGTGGGTGACTGTGAGCGGGATAACCTTGAGGCCTGAAATTGGATGCTGCGCTGACACATGAGCGGCTGGCGCGTGGCGCGCGTCGGCGGGGGCGCAGGCTGCTAGTGCGATCAGCAGGGTCGTGGCCAATAATGGCAGGCGCATTATTCGTCTCCTTCGGCGGCCCAAATCTCAGCCGCATCAATGCTCGGCGAATTGACCAATTCGCGCGCCATGTCCAGCGGGTGTCCGGCGCGGAGCATCGCGGCGATCTGCTTTTCGCGGGCGGCCCGGTCCGCAACCGGAGCGCCATAAGGCCCCAGCCGCCGCTTACGCGCGCAGGCCAGCGCTGCCGCGCGCTGGGCTGAATGATCGGGCCGCGCGAGCTCGCGATGCGCCTCGGCGATGCCTGCCGCGCCGAGCGTCTGGTCAATCCGCCGCTTGCCATATCCGCGCCTCAGCAAGCTCCCAGTTTTGCTGCGAGCATAGGCCTCATCATCGACATAGCCTGCCGCAACGAATCGCTCGACCAGTGCCTTTACCGGAGCTTCCCCG
>JAYVNC010000152.1:0-5181 GCA_043758655.1 Novosphingobium sp. | reverse complement strand
GCACCGATGGTATGACGGCGGACATCTACCCCTTTGAAGCCGCGTTCCTAAGCCGCTGCGCCACGCGGATTATTAATGAGGTTAAGGGGATTAACCGGGTGGTGTATGATTACACCAGCAAGCCCCCAGGGACGATTGAGTGGGAGTGAGGGGTTAGCTTGCCAGCGCGCCGTGCTTAGCGCATTGGTCCGAAAGTTCGCGCTGCCCGGTTGCGGTGACATCGAGCGCTCTGACGGTCAATGGTGTAATAGCAGAGCGCGGCGGAAGGTTGGCGGGAAGCTGGATATTCCACGCCAGCCCTAACTTTTGGAGCACCTGAATAAAACGATACCCGGGATCCGTTTGGCCCGGATAGAGTCCGTGGCGCGCTGATGCTGGGAAGGCATGGTGGTTGCAGTGCCAGCTTTCCCCCATCGTCGGGATGGCCAGCCAGGCAATGTTGTATCCCTGAACGGCGGCATCTTCGACAAACCAGTCCTGTTGACCGCGCCGGTGCGCAACATGGGCGATGTACCAGTGCATGGTAAAGCAGACTGCAACCCGCACTATCACACCCCAGACTACCCACGACCAACCGCCAAGCCAATAAAGTGCGGCGGCAACTGGCAGCTGATGCAACATCCACGTACGTTGAAGGAAAATGTAAAATTGGTCATCGGAAACGCCCGGCCCGGCATCAAAGCCGGGTGGCTTATCAAAGATCAGGCGAAAATTCAGGTAATAGAACCCGTCCGATAGCACCGGCTTTGCGTGGCGCAGGAACCAATGGCAATTGACCTGCCGCTGCGCCCAATCGCGAATATCGTGCAGGCCTATTGTCCATAACGGCCCACCCATTCCCACCAAAACGCCAAAATAGATCATCACCCGCTCAAGCCACTTGGGGCATTCGAACGTGTGATGGATCAAGCGACGATGGAAGCCGACCGAATGGCCGACACACAGGGTCACTGCCGAGAGAAGCAGAAACACCAGAACGCCGCTCCAGCTAAAAAACATTGGTCCAAGCACCACGGCGGTGGCAAGCATTCCCATGTTCCAGATTGATCGCGGCGCATCCCACACAAGCCTGCCGCTTCCGGCATCAGCCTGCTCCAGACCACTCAGCGAATTGACTTTGAATGCGCCCTCGGCGGCTTCACCGGCTGTGCTCATCGCCTGGTTCCCTTCGGCTTTTCCATGCCACTTTGCGTTCTGCATTGAGCTTGCGCGCCTCGGGGCAGAACGGGGTGAGAAAGCTGTAAAGGCTGTTCGCCAGATTATCGGCAGCGATCGAATAGATGATGTGTTGGCCGCGCTTTTGTTGATGCACCAATCCGGCTTCGAAAAGCACAGACAGATGTTTCGAGATCGACGGCATCGCCATATCAAATTTATCGGCAATCTCACCAACTGTCATCGGCCCGCCAGCAAGGTGGTTCAGAATTCGCCGTCTTGGCGTTGAGGCGAGGGCCTTGAATGCGCGCTCCATAGATACTTGCCTAATTAGGAAAGTATCAAACTACAAGCGTTAATTTGCGATGACCGATAATGAAGAGTTTCCTTGATTTTCGGCGCTCCTTACGCTATGTAAGGCGCTCCACACAGGAGCAGCACATGCCCACAATCACCATGACCAACAAGGGCCAGGTCACCCTCCCCGCCGCGACGCGGGCGAAGTTGCGGCTGGTCGCGGGGACGAAATTGCTGGTTACCGAAAATGATCGGGGCGAGATTGTGCTGCGGCCCAAGACTGGGGACATCCGCGACCTCAAGGGTATCGTGAAATATAGCGGTCCGCCGGTGTCCATTGACGATATGAAGAAGGCTATCGGCGATGCGGTCGCCGAGGACTATCTGCGTTCGACACAATGATTGCGGTAGATACCAGCATTCTCATCCGCTATTTTGTACAGGATGATGCCAAACAAGCGGCTTTGGCCGTGCGATTGCTCGAAGAAGGGCTGACGCCAAGCCAACCCGGCCTGATAACTTCCGTCGCTATTTATGAATGCAGCTGGGTCTTGCAGCGGATATACAAGCTGGATTGGGATGAAGTTCGAGCCATCCTTGTCCGGCTATTGGCTTCCCCCAATCTGATTGTTGAACACCAAGACGAAGTGGCAAAGGCGCTCGGGACTGCGGCCGGATTTGGTGATGCCATGATCCATTTCGTCGGGAAAAGTCTGGGCTGCTCGAAAACACTCACGCTCGACAAAAAATTTGCCCGGTTGGAAGGTATCACTTTGCTGAGTTGAGCATGCTTGACCAACCCCCTTGGCCAAGCGTAATCTCACACCTATGACCATTCACGTCAACATCGGTGAAGCCAAGACGCAGCTATCCAAACTGGTCGATGCGGCCTTGCGCGGTGAGGATGTGGTGCTCGATAAGGCGGGTGAACCCAAGGTGCGTCTGGTCGCCTTGCCTGAAGCCGCCGCAATAGATCGTGAATTGCGTGAGGCAAAGCGCCGCGCTGCCTTTGGCTGCCTCGCTGAAAAATATGCCGACTATCCGCCCGAGGCCTTCGATATTCCGCCGTCGATGACCGACGAGGAATACGAAGAGCGTATCAAACGCAAGTTCGGTTGATCGCTTGCGATGCGTCTTTTGCTCGACACGCATATTGTCGTCCGGATTGCCCTGAATGATCGGCGCTTGTCTGAGGCGCAGCGGAATGTTTTGGGAGACAGCGATAATGCGATGCTGGTCAATCCGTTGGTTGCCTACGAACTGACGCATCTCCAACAAACGGGGCGGATTCCCCTTCAGGAACCCATCGACCGGTTACGGGAATTGATCGGCTTTGAACTTGTCGATCTGCCGCATCAAGTTTGGCGTGCCACCGGTGGCCTCCCCGATATCCACCGCGACCCGGTTGACCGCATGCTGATCGCGCATGCCAAGGTGGCAGAAATGACGCTGGTCACAGCGGACAAGAACATCCGCCGTTACCCGGTGGACTTTATTTAACCCCCCAACCCCACAAACCGCACGGCCTCGCGGTCTTTGCGCACTTTCAGACCATCAAACACCTCGCCGCTCATCGCGATCCACACGCCGGGCGCGCAGGTCTGCGCGGCGGCGAAGGCTAGGCCCAAGTTGAAGGGGGCGTCGGTTTCGGCAAAGCGTGCGGGCGATAGCGCGCCGGTTAGGACGATCGTTTTACCGGGAACTTGCGTGGCCAGCACCGCCGCAGTTTCGGTCATGGTATCGGTGCCGTGGGTGATGACGATGCGGGTTTCGGCGGCCTGCGCTGCTCGGCGGGCGATTTCGTTGCGGTCGGCATCGGTGAGGTCGAGGCTGTCTTTGCGGCACACTTCCTCAATCCGGTACGGCAGCGCCACCCGCGCCTCTTTCAGCAGCGCGGGGATGCCGCTCTCGACGATCTGGTATTCGCTCAAGGCATCGAAATAGGCCTTGTCGATGGTGCCGCCGGTAGTGAGCACGAGGATCGCTTTGTCGCTCATCGTGCAGGCACAGGGTCGGTCGACCAGGCAATCGGGGCCACCTTGCGCACCACCAGCCCCCAGCAGATCATGCCGATCAAGGCGATGCCGGCCGCTATCAAAAAGGCCAGCCGGTAATCGCCGGTGGCGTCAATCAGGAAGCCGGTCACCGCCGGGCTGATCGCCCCTGCAAGACCGCCGCAGCCATTCTGCAGCGCCACCCATTTGCCCGCAGCCCTTGGTCCGGCGAGCGTTTGGCCGATCGAATAAAAGCTGAAATAGGCGGTGCCGGTGCAGGCACCATAGCCGAGTAAGCCCGCCACAGCGAGCGCGGTATTACCGGTGGAGCAGGCCAGCATGCAGGTCACGCCAACACAGCCCGAAACGAAAATCACCGATTTGCGGATGCGGCTGATGTTGCCACCGCGCGCTACCAGCGCGTCGGTCAACCGCGCGCCGAGCACCGCGGAAAGCGAAGCGATCACGTAAACCATCCCGCCGAGCCACGCCATTGTGGTGATGGCAAAGCCCTGTTGCTTGACCAGATAAATCGGCAGCCACGACAGCACGAGGAAATAGGAATAGTTGCCGCACATGTGCCCCAGCATCGTTCCCCACATGTCGCGCTTGCTGAGCATTTCGGCATAACTTGGGGCGGGACCCGCTTCTGATTCAGCCGGAAGGTTAATCGGCGCAGGGCGTTTGGCGCGCAACCACGGGACCAGCCACACCAGCGACATTGCGCCAAATACGAAGAACAGCGCATGCCAGCCAAGCGTCGCGATCAACATCCCGCCAATGAATATCCCTGCCGCATTGCCCATCATCAGCCCTACCCCGGTCCAGGCATTGGCCGATGCCAGCCGGGCTTGCGGGATCAGCTGCGCGAGCAATTTGGCGGCACAGGGGAATGCCGCGCTTTCACCCAGTCCAAGCAGCAAGCGCAGCGCGAGCAGCGCGCCAAAGCCGCCGGCAAACCCGGTGAGTAAGGTCGCCAGCGACCATACCGCCAGCGCCAGCGCCAAAGTGCGATAGGGATCAAGCCGCTCTATCAACCAGCCGGAAAAAGCGTGGCCGGGAACATAGGCCCAATAAAACGCCGACATCAAAATGCCGAGCTGCGCGTTGGAAAGTTTGAGATCGCTTTGGATCAGCGGCGCGGCGGTCGAGAAATTGCCGCGATCAAGCGCGTTGATAAAGATCGCCAGGGTCAACAGCACAACGATTATGATAACGGGATCGCGCTGGGCGACTGATCCGGAGGCCGTTGTCGCCATTGTTTTCATGCTCCCCCGTTTCCCTGTCGAAGGGATCACCACCAACAGCCTAGTCGCGCGCGAAACCGAGCGATAGCGGATTTTTGGCTCGATGCTTGCGCGCATTCAGCGCCGCCGCCACGGCCAATCGGTCACCCCGCTCACCCACAGCGCCAGCCATATAATCAGCGGCTGCGCAGCAAGCCGCGGGATGTGATAGCCAAGCCCTGCGCCGTGATCGGGCCGCGCCATATCGAGCAGCATGTGGTTGTAATTGGCGGGCCAGACGCAGAGCGCATAGAGCGCCAATCCCCATCCCGCCGCGCGGCGCAATGCGGGGAACCAAGTTTGCAGCAGACCCAGAGATCCGGCGATTTCGGCAATTCCCGTCAACGCCACGACTAATACCAACCTGCATTGATCATGACCGACGCGCCCATTTGCGGCGTCCGATTGTCATGATGCGCCAGGGTTGATCGACGAGCTTGTTCCATGCC
>JAYVNC010000151.1:0-5185 GCA_043758655.1 Novosphingobium sp. | reverse complement strand
TTGCTTAGCACTTTGCGCAGAGCGCGACAGGCCAAGGCGGCGGTTAGCGGCGAGGTGGAGGCCAAACCTGTGGGTGGCAACTTCGCCGAGCAGCAAGGCGGGGTTTATTAGGGCCTTTGGACGGCCTGAGCCCCCACTAGACGGAATGGGTTTGCTGGGGCATATTGGGGTATGACCATGAAACGCCTCACCTCGCTCGCCACGCTCGCCGCTTTTGCCGCAGCATGTGTTTCTATCCCAGCATCTGCCGAATTGTCGGTCGGTGCCAAGGCGCCTGATTTCACAGCGGCTGGAGCGCTGGGCGGCAAGGATTTTTCCTTCAGTTTAAAAAAGGCGCTGAAAAAGGGCGCCGTAGTGCTCTATTTTTACCCCAAGGCTTTCACCAAGGGCTGTACCCTTGAAGCCCACGCATTTGCTGAGGCGACCGCCGATTTCAACGCCGCCGGTGCAACCGTGATCGGCATGTCGAATGACGATATCCCTACGCTCAAGCGCTTCTCCACCGAGGAATGCCGCGACAAGTTCGCCGTAGCCGCTGCAACCCCGGCGGTGATTAAAGCCTATGATGTTGCGCTGAAGCGTGAGGGCATTCCTCCGGGTCTGACCAATCGCACCAGCTATGTCATCGGTCGCAACGGTAAAATCGTGCTGGTCCATGCGGACCTGAACCCCGCCGATCACGTGCGCCTGACGCTCGAGGCAGTGAAAGCGCTCAAGGCCAAAAAGGGCTAATCAGGCTCCCAATCTTTGGGCCTCCAGCTTTACAATCGCTGCTGCTCGGCTAAGCGGTCCGCCAGATTGACGGTCTGAATGACGGCCAAAATGACGGAGACATAAGCCATGCGTGCCGAAGGGCAGGCTCACATTGATCGGATCGGTGCCGCATTGGCGCTGGTGCGCAAATTCCTTGATTGGGACCGCGCGCTGCGGCGGCTTGATGAGCTGAACGCGCGCGTTGAAGATCCGAAGCTCTGGGAAAGCCCCAAGGAAGCCGAAGCGGTGATGAAGGAGCGCCGACGTCTCGAAGCGGCCATCGTTGCGGTCAATTCAATCTCGCAGGAAATGGCCGACGCCATCGAATATGTCGATCTGGGTGAGGCCGAGGGCGACGAAGCCACCACCGATGAAGGTCTAGCCGCGCTCGCCGCGCTGGCCGATCGCGCTGATCGGGACAAGATTCAGGCGCTGCTCGCGGGCGAAGCAGACAGTAACGATACCTTCGTTGAAATTCACGCAGGCGCAGGCGGAACGGAAAGCCAGGACTGGGCAGAAATGCTGCTGCGGATGTATTCGCGCTGGGGTGAAAAGCGCGGATTCAAGGTTGATGTTATCGAATATCAGGCGGGCGAGCAGGCCGGGATTAAGTCTGCTACCATCCAGATCAAGGGCGAAAACGCCTATGGCTATGCCAAGACCGAAAGCGGCGTCCATCGTCTCGTCCGCATCAGCCCCTACGATAGCTCGGCGCGCCGCCACACCAGTTTCAGTTCGGTCTGGGTATTCCCGGTGATCGACGATTCGTTTCAGGTCGATATCAACCCAGCTGATCTCAAGATCGACACCTACCGCGCATCGGGCGCGGGCGGCCAGCACGTTAACACTACCGATTCGGCTGTGCGCATGACCCACGCGCCATCGGGGATCATCGTCGCCAGCCAGGTTGATCGCTCACAGCACAAGAACCGCGATATCTGCATGAGCATGCTCAAGGCGCGGCTTTACGAGGCCGAAATGCGCAAACGCGAAGAAGCCGCCAGCGCCGAACATTCGGCGAAGAGCGACATTGGCTGGGGCCACCAGATACGCTCCTACGTGCTCCAACCGTATCAGATGGTGAAAGACCTGCGTACCGGCGTCACCTCGCCCACGCCCGATGATGTGCTCGATGGCGACCTTGATATGTTCATGGCCGCCGCGCTGTCCCAGCGGGTGACAGGTGAAAAGGTCGATGTGGAGGACGCCGATTGATCGCGCGCGGGGCCTTGCACCTGGGCGTTATGGCGGCAATTCTGGCGCTGACGGCATGCAGCCAACCGCTCGATCAGTCTGACCGCCTCGTAACCTCGCGCGATTTCCCCCGCGCGGACCGCCCGGTGTCCAAAACGATCTCCACGCAATTTTCGACCGAGGCCCAGCGTGACAGTCAGGGCGAAGCCAAGGTTGTGATGGACTTGGCTGCGATAGGCGAGGGGACAACGGTCGCCGATCTTGGCGCAGGCGAAGGCTATTACACGGTGCGGCTCGCCCAGCGGGTTGGCAAAAAGGGCCGCGTTCTGGCCGAAGACATTGATCCCGCCGCGATGCAGCGGCTCGGCCAACGCGTGCTGAATGACCGGCTCGATACCGTTTCGATCAAGACCGGAATGGCGGATGATCCGCACCTGCCAAACGGCAGCTTTGACCGCATCTTTATGGTCCATATGTATCATGAGGTCAGCGAACCCTATGCGTTCCTGTGGCGTTTGCGACCGGCGTTGAAAGCGGGCGGGCAGGTCATCGTCGTCGATCTTGACCGCGCGACCGACCAGCACGGTGTCCCGCCAGCCCTGCTTTTCTGCGAATTCGGTGCTCTGGGCTTTCGTTTGACACAATTTGTCCGTAAGCCGGAAATCACAGGCTACCTTGCCCAATTTGAGGCGGTGGGAGATCGCCCGTCACCCGCTGCAATAAAACCGTGTAAGCTTGGCGCTGACGGCACTGCTGTTCAGCGCTGACATAAGGAATAATAATGGCGTTCAAGGGTTTGCAACCAATTATCTATGCAGGACGCGAAGTCTGGCCGCTGGTTGAAGGCGGCAAGGGCGTTTCGGCGACGAATCATGCAAGTTCGGGTGCCTGGGCGGCGGCTGGCGGAATCGGCACGGTCAGCGCGGTTAATGCCGATAGCTATGATCCCGAAGGCAAGATCGTCCCGCAGGTCTATGAACAGCTCACCCGCAAGGAACGCCACGAACGACTGATTCAATACGCCATCGACGGCGCGGTTGAACAGGTCAAGCGCGCGCACGAACTTGCTGGCGGCAAGGGCGCGATCAATATCAATGTGCTGTGGGAAATGGGCGGCGCGCAGCCCATCCTTGAAGGCGTGCTGTCGCAAACGCAGGGCATGATCGCTGGTGTCACCTGCGGCGCGGGCATGCCCTACAAGCTGTCAGAAATCGCCCAGCGGCATGACGTGCATTATTTGCCGATTGTCAGTTCGGGGCGGGCGTTCCGTCTGCTGTGGAAGCGGGCCTATCACAAGGTGCCGCATTTGCTCGGGGCGGTGGTCTATGAAGACCCGTGGCTGGCGGGTGGCCACAACGGTCTGTCGAACGCCGAAGACCCGCTGCAACCGCAAGATCCCTATCCGCGTGTCAAAATTCTTCGCGAAGTTATGCAGGCGGAAGGCATCCCTGATACGGTGCCAATCGTTATGGCTGGCGGGGTCTGGGCTTTGCGCGAATGGAACAATTGGATCGACAATCCAGAGCTCGGCCAGATCATGTTCCAGTTCGGCACCCGCCCGCTGCTGACCACCGAAAGCCCGATCCCCATTGGCTGGAAAGAAGCCTTGCGCGATCTCAATCCGGGGGATGTTGTGCTCCACCGGTTTTCGCCGACGGGGTTCTATTCATCGGCAGTACGCAACCCGTTCCTGCGCGCGTTGGAGGCCCGGTCTGAGCGGCAGGTTCCCTATTCAAAGGTTGAGGCGGGCGAGCACACCGTGCGGCTGGATGTCGGCGTGCGCGGCAAAAATTTCTGGGTAACGCCGAAGGATCTGGAACGCGCGCGCGGTTGGGCGGCGGAAGGCTTCAACGAAGGCCTGCGCACGCCTGACGATACCATCGTCTTCGTCGCGCCGTCCGAACGCGAGATCATCCGGCGTGACCAGTCCGATTGTATGGGCTGCCTTTCACACTGCGGTTTTTCATCTTGGAAAGACCATGACGATTACACCACCGGGCGGCTCGCCGATCCGCGCAGCTTCTGCATCCAAAAAACGCTGCAAGACATCGCACATGGCGAACCGATTGATGAAAACCTGATGTTCGCCGGCCACGCCGCCTATCGCTTCAAGCAAGACCCGTTCTATTCGAACAACTACACGCCGAGCGTGAAGGAACTGGTCGAGCGAATCCTCAGCGGCGATTGATCGGGAAGGCAGGGCTTATGCCGCAAGGCGCATCGATATCAGCCGGAGCGAAGCCGCCCAGCCTTGGCCGTCTGCTGCGCGAACTGGCTGATGTTCCTGCGACCATCGCCGCGCGGCTGCTGCCCGTACAGAAATTGCCAGCCACCGGGCAGGGACAGCCAGTTCTCGTCCTCCCCGGTTTCCTCGCCAACGATGATGCCACCTCGCTGCTGCGGCGGAGCATTGATGCCGCCGGGCTGCGATCGTTCGGTTGGGAAATGGGTTTCAACGTCAAAGTCACTGCCGACATGATCGCGCGGCTGAATGCACGGCTGAACCAAGTTTCGGCAGCGGCGGGCGGGGCCAAAGTTACGCTGGTCGGCTGGAGCCTTGGCGGGCTTTATGCTCGGCAGCTTGCCAGTGAACATTCCGAAAAAGTGCGGATGGTCGTCTCGCTCGGTAGCCCGTTTTCGGGAGATTTGCGTGCGAACAACGCATGGCGGCTGATCGAAGCGACAAATGGCCACCCGGTCGATAACTTGCCGATGCCGATTGGTTTTCATGCGAAGCCGCCGGTGCATACCGTGGCAGTTTGGTCACCCAGAGACGGCATTGTTGCGCCGGAAACCTCATGCGGCGACCCCGATCAATCGGACGAGCGCATCCAGCTTGATTGCACCCATATGGGCTTCTGCGTTAGCGCGAGCGGCGTGCGGCAGGTGGTGCAGTTGTTGCTCGACCGGCTGACGGACTGAGTTTAATCCAGCTCCCATGCCCGTTCGCCGTGGCTGGAAAGATCAAGCCCTTCGCGCTCATCATCTTCGGAAACGCGCATCGGGAAAACCAGATTGACCGCGAGCGCGAGGATCACGCTGGCAATCGCTGACCACACCAGAACCACGCCGACGCCGATGACCTGGGCGGTGAACTGCTGCGCCATCGAATAGCTCAGCGGATCGCCTGTGCCGCCAAGACCGGGGGCCATAAACACCGCAAGCAGCAGTGATCCGGTGATGCCACCAACGCCGCCGACAGCAAAAACGCCCATTGCATCGTCGATATGAAGCTTGT
>JAYVNC010000150.1:0-5199 GCA_043758655.1 Novosphingobium sp. | reverse complement strand
TGGGACTGACGATCGATCTGCGCCAGTCAAACCACGAAGGCCATCGGGTCGACTGGTTGCACGAGGCGCAGGCTGAGGACGCCCGGGCAGTGCTGTTGAACGCAGGCGCCTATACCCATACCAGCATCGCGCTGTACGATGCGATCAAGGCCATCGTCACGCCGGTAATCGAAGTTCACTTGTCCAACCCACATACGCGCGAGCCAATGCGTCACCACAGCTATGTCGGGCTGGCGGCCAAGGGAACGATCGCCGGATTTGGTGCGCAGAGCTATCTGCTGGCGCTGGAGGCTGCGGCCAGCCTCTAGCCTATTTTTCCAGCGGGACGCCGGGTAACTGTTTCGACGTGCGGATCGTCAGCGACGTCTTTACGCTGGCGACGTTCGGCGCCGGCGTCAGCTTGCTCGTGAGGAATTCCTGAAAGCTCTGCAAATCGCGGCTGACGATCTTGAGGATGAAATCAATCTCGCCATTGAGCATGTGGCATTCACGAACCTCGGCCAAGCCCTTCATGTGATCCTCAAACTGCCGCAGCGCATCTTCGGCCTGGCTTTTGAGGCTGACCATGGCGAAAACCGTAATGGCAAAACCTAGCTTCGCCCCGTCCAGCTCTGCGTGGTAGCCCTTAATCACGCCTGCATCCTCAAGCCCGCGGACCCTGCGCAGGCAGGGCGGCGCGGTCAGGCCGACGCGGCCCGCAAGCTCAACATTGGTGATCCGCCCTTCATCCTGAAGCTCCGACAGCAATCGCCGATCGATCTGGTCAAGGTTACCCATATTATTGCCTTTTGAAACGAATCTGTGCCGACTCGGAAATTAACCATGCTGTTATCAGCCCGCATGATAATTTTATTGTTTGGTTTGGCAATCGTCCCGCTTTGGGATGCACTTGTCCACAGCGCTTTTTCGCGCCTGCGGTCCTGCTATCGCTGCGCTTCGCGTAAGGGACCGGCTTCCCTTTCGCTTTGCCGAGAGCGCCCAAAAAACGCATGTATGTCGATGACCGCCTTGCCACTGTTCTGCGCGCCCGCGTGGGGGGAAGTTTTGCGGCGGTCACGCAGTTTCGCCAGCTTGTCGATCTGCTCGGCACTCTACCGAGCGATGCGCGAGGGCAGCAGGTTGATGCGGCATGGTCGAGGCTGGCAGAGGTTTCAGCGGATATTTCCGTTGAGCACCGCGCGGCGGCTTTGCGCGAACCCGGCCTGCGGTTGCGCTCATCGCGGCTGATCGCGGAACTGGCGCGAACCGGTGCGCCGGTCGCCTCTGCCGCGCTGGCAACAGCGCGGCTGACCGAGGCGCAATGGCTTGATCTGGTTCCTGCTCTGCCGGTGCAGATACGCGGGCTGGTGCGACAGCGCAGCGATCTTAGCCCCAAGGTCGAATCCTTGCTCAGCCGCCTTGGCATCGCCCCGCGCGGTCTGCCGAGCGCGGACGCTGTTACCCAGATTGCCGCCAATGATGTTAGCGCGCCTGTCAAAATACGCAAAGCCGAGCCGCAAGAAGCCCCAGCACCAGGGCAAACCGAGGGTATCGGCGCGATTGTCCGGCGGATCGAAGCCTATCGCAAGCGCCAAGCTGAAGCCGGGCTGGCCTTGGCCAATCAAGCACCACCACGCGAAGCCGCAGCTTTGGCATCGGGTCCGGTCGATGCTTTCGCCTTCGCCTGCGATGAGCGTGGGCGAATCAACTGGGCAGAAGCCGCCGCCGCGCCCGCCACCATCGGATTGCGCATCGGCACCAGCGATGCGGCGAGCGCGGTGGTTTCCGCCGCAGCCGTGGTCGACGCATTTCGCCGCCGCCAACCGGTCCGTGGTGGGCGTGTTGGCGTTTCCGGCGCGCCAGCGATTGCCGGAGCGTGGCAGCTTGATGCCAGTCCGATGTTCGATCCGCTCGGCCACTTCACTGGCTATCGCGGCCGATTTCGCCGGCCATCGGCGCAAGTTCCCCATCCGCGCGCGGCGGCGGACAACGGTGCCGACCGCGTTCGCCAGATACTCCACGAACTGCGCACCCCGGTGAATGCCATTCAGGGCTTTGCCGAAGTCATCCAGCAGCAGCTGTTCGGCCCCACCCCGCACGAATACCGCGCCCATGCCGCCGCAATCGCCGGAGACGCCGCGCGGATGCTCGCAGGATTCGAAGAAATGGACCGCCTCGCCCGGCTCGATTCGGGCGCGATGACGCTCGATCCCGGAACCTGTGACATGGCAGCAGTCACCCAGATGCTGATAGGCCAGCTCAACGCACACCTTGGCCAGCGCAGCAGCGGCTTTGATCTGGCGCTCGATCCGGGTGTTCTGCCGGTTGCGCTCGATGCCAGCGAGGCCGAACGGCTGTGCTGGCGCTTGCTCGCGACCATCGCGGGGGTCGCCGCGCCGGGCGAGCGGCTCAAGGTGCGCCTGCGCCGCAAACGCCAAACGATTCGCCTGACAATTGAACTTCCCGGCGCATTGTCGATCAAGGATGATCTGTTTCAGACAAGCCCGCCGCCTGCCGCTTCCCCGCTCAGCGCCGGGATGTTCGGCGCTGGTTTCGCCCTGCGGCTGGCGGCAGCAGAGGCGCGGTCTGCGGGCGGCGATCTGGTCCGCCGCGATGCACGCATCAGGCTTGAACTGCCCGAGGCCGCAGGTGGCTTGACCGAAACTGCGCCAGATCATAACCAAAACGAAGGGTTCGCAGGGTAAGCGTCATCACTGACGATTGGGGCTGAGGGGATTCGTAGATTGGCGGGACGTCGCATTACCGACCAGCCGCGTCCTGCGGATATGGTCCGGTTCCTGCCCGGAACCGGCCAACGCTATATTCTGACCGTCGATACCGAGGAAGAATTTGACTGGACGCGCCCGCTGGAGCGCGAATCTTTCGGACTCGATCATGTGCCGCGCCTCGCCAAATTCCAGCAGTTTTGTGAGAGCCAGGGCGTGGTTCCGCTGTACCTTGTCGATTATCCGCTGGCGACGTCTGAACGCGCGGCGGAAATTTTGCGTGAACCGATTGCCGCCGGTCGCGCCGAAATTGGCGTGCAGCTTCACTCGTGGGTAAGTCCTCCGTTTGATGAGGATGTCAACGAATTCAACAGCTTTTCCGGCAATCTTCCGTCAGCGCTGGAGCGGGAGAAGTTCACCCAGCTGCGCGATATGATCGAGAAAAACTTCGGCACCTCCCCCCTCTCCTATCGCGCCGGGCGTTATGGCGTAGGCCCCAACACCGTGCCGATCCTTAAAGATAACGGCATCGCCATCGATACTTCGGCGCGCAGCCGCTTTGATTACAGCGCCACCGGCGGGGCGAATTTCCGCGATCTGCCTGTCAGTCCATGGTGGGTGGATGAAGAACGCAATCTGATGGAAATGCCGCTGACTACGGTGTTCTGGGGGCCGCTGCGCAAGCAAGGCCCTTACATTTACCCGCGGATGTGGCGAATCCCGCGTCTGCGCGGGGCATTGTCGCGCGCCGGGCTGCTCGAACGCATCCCGCTCACCCCCGAAGGCGTTACGCTCAAAGAAGCGATCCGCGGTATCGACATTGCGGTTGACGATGGCCTGCCAATTTTGGTGTTTTCGTTCCACAGCCCGTCGCTGGCATCGGGCTTCACGCCATATGTGCGCAACGAAGCCGATCTTGATGCGTTCTATGACTGGTGGCGTTCAGTTTTCGCTCATCTCGCGCGCCGCAATGTGGCTTCAACAACAATCAAGGGAATTATGCAGTCAGTGGAGCTTGCCAGCGAGGCCAGACCCGGCTAACGGCCCGCCATCGCGAGTGGCGACGGGGCCTGTAGCTCAGTTGGTTAGAGCTGGCCGCTCATAACGGCTAGGTCGCGGGTTCGATTCCTGCCGGGCCCACCACCGCGAAAAGAAATACCCCCGTCGGGGATTAGCGTAGCCTGGTAGCGCATCTGGTTTGGGACCAGAGGTGTGAGGGTCACTGACCGGCGGCTTTCCTAGGGTAAGGAGCCTCTACGATTTGGGGTTCGGGACTATTCTGTGACCCCCCGGCAATCTTGGCTTTGCGGACCGCATGTTCGCCGATGTGAAAATACCGCTTTGTTGTCCGCAAGTCCGAATGCCCAAGCAGAGTATTGGCCACTTCGATAGTCCCCGTTCGCGTCGCCGCAGTATGTCTGTTGTCATGGATTCAGTAGTCATCGATTCGAGCGATCTTAAGCGCCTTGCGCCATTTGCGATCCCACCCTTGAGCGGAGAAAGGATAGCGATGTCCCTTCAATCGCTTCACCCGATCCGCACGAGGCGGCGATAACCGCTCTGCCTCATAGGTGAATACCTGTGGACAACCCTTCGGTTGGTTGGCGATGAGTGCCATCATGCGCGGCGTCAGCGGGAAACTGTGTGGCTTTTGCCCTCTAGCCCAGACTGTCGCCCGTGCATTCGGAAAGTCGACGTCTGCCCATCGCAAGGTGGCGATCTCATTCTTGCGCTGGCCGGACAGGATGGCAAATTCGACAATTGGCCTGAGACTGTCAGGCAAAGCTTCAAACAGCCGGGCCTTTTCGTCACTCGTTAGCACGCGGGTTAGCGCCGCTCCGTCTGTTAGCTTCGCTTCTTTGCACTGTATCTTGGGAACCTCGTAGCCGCGCGCTTCGCACCAGTTGATGACTTGGCGGCAAAAGACCAGTTTCTCGGTTGACGCTGGCATTGCCCACCGTGGCACGGCGCTTGGCGATATACCCATCTATTGCCGATAGGGTTAGATCGTTCAGTGGCATCTTCACACCAAGCCCATCAACTAAGTTGACCAATTGATACTTTACAGTCGCGTGACTTCGCTGGAACTGGCCTTTAGCATCCCACCATAGATCGCTTGCCTGCAACAGCGTGACACTGGGTTGATTTCTTCACCTAGCGCCGCCTTTCGCCTTACTTCTACTTCGTAGAGTTGCGCATCCCGCTTCGACGTAAGGCCAGTGCTTCCGTGATAGCGGTGCCCCTGCTCTGAAAGTCGTACTGCCAGTAAGGGCCTTTCTTGGGTTTGTAGATGGACGCGGTGAGGTGTCCTTTCGTGTTTGCTTGATGTGATATGTGGTCAAATCGTCGGGGGTGTAGTAGATTTTTCGCGGACTAGGGTTGACGTAAGGGATCTTGTGACGTGACCCCCTGATTTTCATCCAAGGTTGATTAGAGTCCGGACCTGACGAAGGGACGGAACGATGAAGCGATCACGGTTTACAGAAGAGCAGAT
>JAYVNC010000149.1:0-1598 GCA_043758655.1 Novosphingobium sp. | reverse complement strand
ATTGGGTGAGCTTGAGGAAGTGCTCGATATACTCGATCGGTGCGAACGCTTCTTCGGTGGCGATCAGGCGCACGCGGTGTTCTCCCTGAGGACGGTATCCGCCGGATGCACAATTCAGAACAAGCCGAGAGCCGGCCCGGCTGGATCGACCGCAAGGAAGGCGGGCGCATGATAACCTCGCACGGCTTCCGTTCCAGCTTTCGCGATTGGGCTGGCGAGCAATCGGCATTCCCGCGCGAAGTGATCGAACACGCCATGGCGCACCAACTGCCAGACAAGGCCGAAGCCGCCTATTCGCGCGCTACGCTGTTGCCCCGGCGCGCTTTGTTGATGGATGCGTGGGCCAACTATTGCGCATTGCCTGTCGCGGCTGGAGGCAATGTCACGCCAATCCGCAAGGCCGAGGCTGGCTAGAGTTTCACCGGGCACTCGGCCTGATGGAAGCGGGCCAGCAAAGGTATTGCCCCGGCTCTGACGAAAATTGGCAGCGAACTTTGCGGTTCGAGAATTTGGTAAGCGCCTTGGCGATTACGCAGGCGCGCGCTAACCCCGGCCAGTGATTGACCCAACACTCTTTGCCGCTGGTGCGCTGTTCACCCAAGATTATTTGGCAGAAGGCATTGCCAACACCCCAGAATTCCGGGCGGTTGACGTTGCGGCTGCGCGGTCGGCTATCAATTCAATCCTGGCTGGTTTCCCCCATGCCAGCCGCCCGAATGAGGCCACGACTGAAAGCGATCTGATCTGGCCGATCATGGCGGCGCTGGGCTGGCGGGATTATCTTACGCAGCAAAACCTGTCCGCTACCGGGCGGATGGACGTGCCCGACGGGCTATTGTTCATCGATGCTGATGCCAAGGCCAAGGCCAACGCGCACCCCGAGGAATGGAAGCGTTACGCGTGCGGGGCGGCGATCATCGAAAGCAAGCGCTGGGGCCGCGCCCTTGACCGCGCCGAAGGTCGGAAGGGCGATGACAAGGACACCCCTTCAACGCAATTGCTGCGCTATCTTCGCCGCATCGATGATCTGACCAACGGCAGCTTGCGCTGGGGCATCCTGACCAACGGCACGAAATGGCGCCTCTACTTTTCCGGCGCGCGGTCCACGATCGATGATTATCTGGAACTGGACCTGGCCCGGATCATGCGGCTTGATGCCGATCTGCTGGACACCGGCATAATCGCACAAGAGCGCGACCACTGGCTTGCGGTGTTCGTCGCCATGTTCAGCCGGAAGGCATTCGAGCGAGCAACCGACAAAGCCCCCAGCTTTCACGATCTGGCGCGGCAGGACGCCGCGTTTTACGAAGAGCGGGTTTCCAAAAACCTGTCAGAACTTGTGTTCAACCGCCTCTATCCGGCGCTTGGCAGGGCCGTGGCGAATTCAGCCCCAGCCAAAACGCCGGTGGAGGAGATACGGCAAGCCACGCTGATCTTGCTCTATCGCCTGCTGTTCGTGCTTTATGCCGAAGATCGCGGGCTGTTGCCGGTCAAGGACAGCCGGTTTGATGATTACGCGCTGCGCATCGCGCGGCTGGACGTGGGCAGGCGCAAGGACGCGGGCGACACATTTTCGCAAGTCGCCAAAACGATCTGGC
>JAYVNC010000148.1:0-5284 GCA_043758655.1 Novosphingobium sp. | reverse complement strand
CCCGCGCCTGTTCGTGCATGTGGCGGATTTCGCCGTGAACCGGCACCAGAATTTCGGGGCGAATCCAGCCGTACATTGCCTCAAGCTCAGGGCGTCCGGGATGGCCGGAGACGTGGATGGGGCTCTGCCGGTCGGTGACGATCAGCACGTCGTCATCGGCGAGCTTGTTCTGAATGCGACCGATGGAAATCTCATTGCCGGGAATCTGACGGCTGGAAAACAGCACAACGTCGCCCGCTTGTAGCTTAATATCGTGGTTGCCATCCGAAATCCGCGCGAGCGCCGCGCGCGGTTCACCCTGCCCGCCAGTGGCGACGATCATCACCTCACCGCGCGGCAGGCTCATCGCCGACTTCGGATCGATCACGTCGGGAAAGTCTTTAAGATAGCCCGATGCCTGCGCGACGCTGATTATCCGGTCAAGCGAGCGCCCGGTCACGCACAGCTTGCGGCCACTGGCAACGGCCACCGCGCCCAGCGTTTGCAGCCGCGCAACGTTGGAGGCGAAGGTGGTGACGAGCACGCGGCTACCTTTGTGCTTTTCCACCTCGGCCATCAATCCGCGCAACACGCCGCCTTCTGAGCCCGAGCCTTCATGATTGAAAACATTGGTCGAATCGCAAACCATCGCCAACACGCCTGAATCGCCAATCGCGGTCAGTTCCTGCGGGGTGGCCGGGGTGCCGACCAGCGGTTCTTCATCCAGCTTCCAATCACCGGTGTGGAATATCCGGCCATAGGGCGTCTCGATCACTAGCGCATTGCCCTCAGCAATCGAGTGCGCGAGCGGGACATAGCGGACCTTGAACGGCCCGAGCTCAATGAACTCAGGATCGCGGACGACATTCAACTCGACCTTGCCGAGCAGCCCGGCTTCCTCAAGCTTTGAGCTCACCAGCCGCGCGGTGAACGGCGTCGCATACAGCGGCACACCCAATTCCTGCGCGAAATAGGGAACAGCGCCGATGTGATCTTCATGCGCGTGGGTCAGCACAACCGCGATCAGGTCTGCACGGTTCCGTTCGATGAAATCGAGATCGGCGAAGACCAGTTCGGTGCCTGGATATTCGCTGGCGCCAAATGTCATGCCCAAATCGACCATGATCCATTTGCCATCGCAGCCATAGAGATTGACGTTCATGCCGATTTCGCCCGAGCCGCCGAGCGCGCAGAAGATCAGTTCTTTACCAGGTTCCATGCTGTGTAATTCATTCTGCTGGCTTCACTCTCTCGGCAAGGATGGCGAGGCCATCAAGCATCAGGTCGGGATCGACCGCGTCAAAAATATCGGTGTATTCGTCAAACAATATCGCAAGGCCGCCGGTCGCCACAACCTTTGCGGGGCGACCAATTTCAGCGCGCATCCGGGCGATCAGGCCTTCCATCATCGCAACATAGCCCCAGAACACGCCGATCAGCATCTGGTCTTCGGTGTTTGTGCCGATCACCGATTTGCTTTTGGGCGCTTCGATGGCGATGCGCGGCAGCATCGCGGTGTTGCCCACTAGCGCATCGAGCGAAAGGTTGATCCCCGGGGCGATGATCCCGCCTTTGTAGGCACCGTGAAAATCGATGACGTCAAACGTGGTCGCGGTGCCGAAATCGACAATTATCAGGTCACCGGGATATTTTTCATGAGCGGCCACGGCATTAACTGCCCGGTCTGAGCCGAGCGAGCCGGGCTGATCGACGTCAATGTCGATGGCATAGTTCGCCGTCCCTTGGCCTGCGACCAGCGGTTCAATGTTGAAGTAATGTTTGCACAGAACGGTGAGGTTATGCAGCGCGCGCGGCACCACCGTGGAGACGATAATCTGGTCAATCGCCGACCGCTCAATCCCGCGAATCTGCAGCAGCTGCATCAGCCACACGGCGTATTCGTCACCCGTGCGGCGGGCATCGGTGGCGATGCGCCAACGCGCTTTGATCGTGCGGTGTTCGATCAGCGCGAAGACGACATTGGTATTTCCTGCATCGATGGCGAGCAGCATAGGCCTATCTCTTAGTCGGGCGCGGAGAGGCGGACCTCACCGGCGTGAATTACGCGCGTCGTGGCCCCTGAAAGCGCCAAGAGCAAGGCTCCATCGTCGGTTAGCCCGGCAAAAGTGCCCTTGAGCGGCGGCTCGTCGGGTTCCCCGACTTCCAGCGGCGTGCCGAGTGGGTGCGCGGCGGTGAGCCAGCGCGCGATTATCGGGCCCAGACCGTAGGAGCGCCAACGGTTCAGGTCTTGGGCGAGGCAGTCGGCAAGACGTGCGGCGAACAGGTCGCGGTCTGGCGCGGGGCCGAAGGCTGATAGGGCTATCGTTTCGCGCTCGGGCAGGTCCGGGGCGGCGGCGAGGTTTACGCCGATGCCGATCACCACCACATCACCGACCCGTTCGAGCAATATCCCGGCAAGTTTGGCCTTGCCGATCATCACGTCGTTTGGCCATTTAAGCAGGGCGTGATGCGGCGGCTGCAGGCTTGGCGCGATGGCTTCAATCAACGCCAGCCCCGCGACGAGAGCAAGGCTGTTCAGCGGCGGATTACCAAACGCGGGCTGCACCACGGTCGATCCCATGAAATTGCCCGCACCATCAAACCATTCGCGCCCCTGCCGCCCGCGCCCGGCGGTCTGGCGGTCGGCGATGAGCCAGTGGCCTTCGGGCACCGATTCGCCTAGCTTGAGCCGCTCAGCAAGGGCAGCGTTTGTGGAATTGATTGAGGCGAGCCGCTCAATCAAACTACGTGAAACAGCGCAGCCGTTGCCTTCGCTGTCAGCTCCGCCAACCACGGCGTGAGCAAATATCCGAGCGGCGAGATGAACAGGCAGGTCACCAGCAATATTGCCTGATGCACCCAGTCACTTTTGCCTAGTGCCTTGCCCGCTGGCTCGTCAAAGTAGATCACCTTGACCACTTTAAGGTAATAAAACGCGCCGATCACACTGGCGGCAATTCCCACCGCAGCAAGCCAAATCATCCCAGCCTGAACCGCCGCCTGGAACACCACGAATTTGCCCCAGAAGCCGAACAGCGGCGGAATACCGGCGAGGCTGAACATCACCATGGCAATGCACAGCGACAACACACGGCGATTCCGCGAGAGCCCGGCAAGATCAGCAATCGCTTCTACCGGCTCACCGTTTTCATCCTTGAGCATCAGCACTGCGACAAACCCTGCCACTGTCATCGCGACATAAATCGCAAGGTAAGTGAGCATCCCCGCAGCACCCGCCGGGGTCGCAGCGGCAAGCCCGATCAGTATGAAACCGACGTTGTTGATCGACGAATAGGCCAGCAAGCGCTTGATATTGCTCTGGCCGATAGCCCCCAGCGCGCCGATGATAATTGACGCCAGTGCCGCGAATATGACGATCTGCTGCCAGACGTGAACCTGCGCGCCAAAAGCATCGAGCGCCACCCGCATGGTCAGCGAAATGGCGGCAACCTTGGGGGCGGAAGCGAAGAACAGCGTCACCGGCGTCGGCGCGCCTTCGTAAACGTCCGGTGTCCACATGTGAAATGGCACGGCGCTGATCTTGAAGGCGAGGCCGGCAAGCACAAAGGTCACTGCCACCACCATGCCCATCGACATGCCGCCAACCGTCGCCGCATGGATGCCATCGAAGCCGGTAGTCCCGGCGAAACCATAGACCAGGCTCATTCCGAAAAGCAGGATGCCGCTGGCGAGCGCGCCAAGGACGAAATACTTCAGCCCGGCTTCGGCGGATCGCTCATCGGTGCGGAGGAAAGCCGCGAGCACGTAGGCCGCGAGCGAGTTCATTTCGAGGCCGATGTAAAGCGCAATCAGGTCTGATGCAGAGACCATGATGCCCATGCCGAGCGCGGCAAACAGTATCAGCACAGGATATTCGGCGCGCATCGCTTTGGCGCTTTCAAAGAATGCAGGCGCGACCAGCAGCGCTGAGATAGAAGCAGCGTAAATCAACAGCTTAGCGAAAGCGGCGAAGGCATCGGCTCGCAATTGGCCCGAGAAAAGCTGCGTTGCCGCACCACTCGCGCCACTGCACAGTACCGGCGCTTCAATCACGGCGGCCAGTGCTAGCGTCGCAACTGCGGCCCAAGTAATCGCCCGGCTGGCCTTGTCCCCGCCCCAAGCGGCGGCGAGCAGCAGGATAAGTCCCGCCACAGACAGCAGTTCCTCAGAAGCGATCAGGCGCAGGATGTGCATCCAGTCCATTAATGCGCCCCTTCTTTTTCGGCATGTGTTACAGCAGGTTGGCCCTTGCTCACGGTAAACTGCGCATCGCCAGCAGGCCGTGCGCGAGCAATCCTCGCCTCAAGCGCGCCAATGTCTGCGCGCATCGGGGCGAGGAAGCTTTCAGGATAAACCCCCATCCACAAAACGGGAATGGTTAGCGCGACGACCATGATGATTTCGCGCGCATCAAGATCGCGCATCGCGGCGGCATCGGCATTTTTCTGACCGCCAAAAGCTACCCGGCGATAGAGGTAGAGCATATAGGCCGCGCCGAGGATCACCCCGGTTCCGCAGATGAAAGTCACCCAGCTGGAAACCTGATAAATCCCTGCAAGGCTTAGGAATTCGCCGACGAATCCCGATGTTCCGGGCAGGCCAACTGAGGCCATTGTGAACACCATAAAGAACAGCGCGTAACGCGGCATGTTGATCGATAGCCCGCCGTAACGGTCAATCTCGCGCGTGTGCAGCCGGTCATAGATGATCCCGACACACAGGAACAATGCCCCCGAGACGAACCCGTGGCTGAGCATGACCAGCATCGAGCCTTCAAGACCCTGCCGATTGAACGCGAACAGACCGATGGTGACAATCGCCATATGGGCGACCGACGAATAGGCGATCAGCTTTTTCATATCGCTCTGCACCAGCGCCACCAGCGATGTGTACACCACCGCAATCATCGACAGCACGAAGATCAGCGGCGCGAATTCCGCCGAGGCTTCAGGAAACATCGGTAGAGAAAACCGGATGAAGCCATAGCCGCCCATCTTGAGCAGCACGCCCGCCAGCAGCACCGAACCCGCCGTCGGTGCCTGTACGTGCGCATCGGGCAGCCAAGTGTGCACGGGCCACATCGGCATCTTCACCGCAAAGCTGGCGAAGAACGCTAGCCACAGCCATTTCTGTGCGCCCGGCGCAAAGTCATAGGCCATCAGCGTCGGGATATCAGTGGTCCCCGCATCATTCGCCATCCACAGCATGGCGATCAGCATCAGCACCGATCCGAGCAGCGTGTAGAGGAAGAACTTGTACGAGGCATAGATGCGGTTCGCCCCGCCCCATACGCCGATGATCAGGT
>JAYVNC010000147.1:0-5290 GCA_043758655.1 Novosphingobium sp. | reverse complement strand
ATCGGTCAAACGTTCCGGGTAAATGGTTTGCGAATTACGCCAATCAAAGTCATTGAAGACAGTCGCTGCCCGATGAATGCCCGGTGCATTTGGGCGGGCACAGTGCGCATCACCGCACGCATTCGCGAAGGCCACCACGTGCAGATGCGCGAGTTGGAACTGAGCAAACCATTCCTGATCCGCGGGCGCGCGCTGACACTGTCAGACGTTACCCCATCGCGCGTAGCGGGAGGGCCGGTGCGCAAGCTGCGCTATCGCTTTTCTTTCACCTTCGAAGCACCGCTGCCGATCACATAATCCGGCTGTCATAAACCCAATGCAAGAGCGCCTGACGCTGGCACGGAATTCAGTTTGCGCCGGTCCCGAATTCGAGTCCCTCAAACAGAAAACCTCCGGGTCAGGTTTCCCTACCCGGCGGCCTTTTCTCCAACTCGCTGTCGGAAACTTCTGTAAGGCTCAGATCTTTTGGGTCGAGCCTTTGAAAATATCGTCGATTGCACTGCCAAGCGCCGCGTCGAATTCGGCGTCGCTCATTTGGAAGCGCAGATCCTGCAACAGTGCGCGGCTGAAGCTGGCGATGATGCCCTTGTTTTTGGAGAGTTCGGCGCAGGCTTCGGGCCGCTCGTAACCACCAGATAGAGCAACCACGCGCAATACTTTGGGGTGATCGGTCAGAGCATCGAAAGTGCCCGGCACCACCGGCAGGCTGAGCTTTAGCATGACCTGTACGCCTTGATCCAAACCATCGAGATTCTTGAGGATTTCTGCCAGCATGATCGTGTCACAGGCCGCGCGGGTTTCGCTCTTGATGTTAATTTCGGACTCTAGCATCGGCATCATTCCGTGGCTGAGAACCTGCTTCCCGACGGTAAATTGCTGGACAACAATGGCAGCAATGCCCTCAGCATTGGCCGAATTGATAACCGAGCGTTCCTTGGTGCCATAAACCCCGAGCGCCTTGGCCTTGACCAGCAGCGCGTCAAGTTCGGGCATCGGCTTCATCAGTTGAACGCCGTTTGTCTCGTCCTCAAGCCCTTTGTCGATCTTGATGAAGGGAACCACACCCTTGGCAATCAGCGCGGCTGGCGTGGGAACGCCATCGATCGCGCCATCCATCGTCCGTTCAAACAGAATCGCGCCGAGAACCTTCTCACCAGTGAATGCCGCTGAGCGGATAATCCGGCTGCGCATCTCATGGATCAGTCCGTACATTTCCTCGTCATTGCTGAACGCATCGGCCCCTATGCCATAACCGGCGAGCGCCTTAGGCGTCGATCCACCTGATTGATCGAGCGCGGCGATAAAGCCGTTTCCGGCGGCCATTTTGGCGGTCATTTCGGAAGTCTGCACGTGCTCAGCCCCTTTTGCATACGTATGTGATTCGCGCCGCCATTACCCTCGTCGGTGGCGAGCGGCAATGGTTGCAGGCAAAATCAACGAGAAAGCGCGGCGACCCCCGGCAATTTCTTGCCTTCCATCCATTCGAGGAAGGCTCCACCAGCGGTAGATATATAGCTGAAATCCTTGGCAACTCCGGCGTGATTTAGCGCTGCGACGGTATCGCCGCCGCCTGCGACCGAGACGAGCGAACCTTCGCTGGTCAGTGCAGCGGCGGTTCGTGCCAAGGCTACTGTTGCACTCTCGAACGGTGGGGTTTCGAAGGCCCCGAGCGGACCATTCCACACCAGTGTGCGGCAAGTTTTGAGGACGTCTGCGAGTGCTTCAACGGCTTGCGGGCCGATGTCGAGGATCATCTCGTCGTCAGCGACTTCGTGGACGTTGCAGGTGCGCAGGCTCGCTGGGTTTGCTGCAAATTCCTTTGCGACTACAACATCATAGGGTAGGTGAACGGTACATGACGCCTTATCCGCCGCCGCCAAAATCTCGCGTACGGTGTCTGCCAGATCATGTTCGCACAGCGATTTGCCGACATTCACATCATTCGCCGCGAGGAACGTGTTGGCCATGCCGCCACCGATAATCAAATGATCGACCTGCCCGACGAGGTGCTTCAAAACTTCCAACTTCGATGAAACCTTCGCACCGCCCACAACGGCGCCAACGGGGCGCACAGGTGCACCCAAAGCGGCTTCAAGCGCGACCAACTCGGCCTGCATTGACCGTCCAGCGTAGGCGGGCAGCAAATGCGCTAGACCTTCGGTGCTCGCGTGGGCCCGGTGCGCGGCAGAAAACGCATCGTTGACGTAGTAATCGCCATTGGCGGCAATCGCTTTTGCCAGTTCTGGATCGTTGGTTTCCTCGCCTTTGTTAAAACGCGTATTCTCCAACATGGCGATGTCACCGGCGCGCAGAATGCCAATCGACTGTGCGACAACGAGCCCTGCGATCTCGGGCACAAACATAACTTCGCGGCCAAGCACCGCCTGCACCGCGTCGATGGTCATAGATACCGACATGGTCGATACCTTTTCGCCCTTCGGTCGTCCGAAGTGCGCGAGCAGCAGCACCTTCGCGCCCTTGTCTGCCAGCTCTAGGATCGTCGGAGCCGAAGCGCGCACGCGGGTATCATCGGTGACAACGCCATCGTGCATCGGCAGGTTCAAATCGACGCGAACCAGCGCCACCTTGCCGGTGATGTCGCCGAGATCATCGAGCGTACGGAAGCTGGTCATCCCGGCGCGCTCAGATCAGCCCGCCCATCACGCCTGCGGTATCCACCATGCGGTTTGAGAAGCCCCATTCGTTATCATACCAGCTGAGAACCCGCACCAGTTTGCCGTCGAGCACGGTGGTTTCCAAGCTGTCGATGGTCGAGCTGTGGGCATCGTGGTTGAAATCGATCGAAACCAGCGGTTCGTCGGTATAACCCAGCACGCCCTTCAGCGCGCCTTCGGAAGCCGCTTTGAGCAGCGCGTTGACTTCTTCCTTACTGGTGTCGCGCTTGGGCGTGAAGGTCAGGTCAACCACCGAAACATTTGGCGTTGGAACGCGGATTGCCGAACCATCAAGCTTGCCTTTCAGTTCGGGCAGCACTTCTCCCACTGCACGGGCAGCGCCGGTGGTGGTCGGGATCATGCTCATCCCGGCGGCGCGGGCGCGGCGGGAGTCCTCGTGGATCTGATCGAGGATCTTCTGATCGTTGGTATAGGCGTGAATCGTTGTCATCAGCCCGCGCTCAATGCCGATGGCATCGTTGAGCACCTTGGCAAACGGCGCGAGGCAATTGGTGGTGCAGCTGGCGTTGGAAACGATTTTGTGATCGGCGGTCAGCTTGTCATGGTTGACGCCGAACACCACGGTGAGGTCGACATTCTTGCCCGGGGCCGAGATCAGCACGCGCTTGGCGCCAGCAGTGATATGCTTGCCCGCTGCATCGGCGCTGGTGAAAAAGCCGGTGCATTCAAGCGCAATGTCGATGCCGTTCGCGGCGTGCGGCAGGTTCGCGGGATCACGCTCGGCGGTCACATGGATGCGTTTTCCGTTGATAATCAGATCGTTGCCGTCGACCTCAACCTTGCCGCTGAAAGGGCCATGAACCGAATCGCGCTGGAACAGCCGCGCGTTTGACTGCGCATCGGCCAGATCGTTGATCGAAACCAGTTCGAGTCCGCAGTCAGGTCGTTCAATAATTGCGCGCGCGACATTGCGCCCGATGCGCCCGAAACCGTTGATTGCAATTTTTATGGCCATTTGTTCCATCCTTGTATTTTCAGATACTCATATATTAAAGCGTAGGTATCGGCTTGGGAGTTCTCGTTGTTGACCGGCGCGGCTTGCGACCCCGATTAGTCGTCATCATGGCCGTGAAAATGTGCTCATTTACCCTAGACAACGTGCTTATTAGGTCTTCTGACCTTTGGATTTGACCAACCAATTCTGTGTTGGCGTTTTTGCAATTCCCGATCCACAAATTCTTCGCGGAGGCCAATTGCGGTTTTGCGCCAGCCTCCTCCAGTGATTTTCGTATCGAAACGTACCTTGCCTGACTTCTGTCTGAATAGAATGGCATCGTCACCATGAGAGGCACAAATGCAAACGGTTCACTTAGCAAATCAGGATTGCAGCCAAGTGCTGATTGCCGATATGCAAAATTTGCGGCTATCCAAGCACTGACGTGATCTTTATCCGTTATTTCTAATGAATGGCGAACATCTGAATTTTTCAACAATGCCTTGACTACATTGTCGTAACCATTCCAGGATGCAGAAATCAATGGAGTTTGCCCATTCCTATCTACTTCGTTAAGTGCTGCATTATCCGTTGTATCAACGAATTTCATGACCGCATTTACTGCTAATTCTTGAGCAGCATTCATATTATGCACATTGCCACTTGTTTCGCCGATGGCATACATTTTGTCACGTAATGCTCTGATTATTTCATGCGGCTTCATATCGTCGGTAATCTTCCGACCCGGCAATTCATCTCGTATTGGCTCGCCAAACACCAGATTCGGCAACCCCAGCAGCGCCAACAAAATGAGGTATCGCAAGCTCTTCACGATAGTCGACCTATGATTTGCGGCACAATTTTTGCCGCGGTCAGGCCGAAGTGATCGTAAAGCTGTTCGGCCTTGCCCGAAGCACCGAAGCTGTCGATGCCGATGGTCAGGCCGTCCCCGACGTATTTTTGCCAGCCCCAGGTTACCCCGGCTTCGATCGACACCAGCAGCACGTCTTTTGGCAGCAAGTCCGCGCGGTAATCGGCGGGCTGGGCATCGAACAGTTCCATGCACGGCATTGACACCACATCAGCGCCGATGCCCTTGGCTTCAAGCGCCTTGGCAACATCAGCGGCGAGCGCCACTTCCGAGCCTGTCGCTACCAGAACAACCTTGCGCGGGGCCGTTGCGGCGGTGAGCCGGTAGCCGCCCTTCGCGCAGAGCATTTCGCCCGATGTGCGTAGCTGCGGCAGGTTCTGCCGGGTCAGCGCCAGCACGGATGGCGTACCGGGAGTTTGCAGCGCAATATTCCAGCACTCCGCCGTCTCGATAATGTCGGCGGGGCGGAACACGTTAAGGTTGGGAATCAGCCGCAGCGACATCACATGCTCAACCGGCTGATGCGTCGGCCCGTCTTCGCCAAGCCCGATTGAATCATGCGTCAGGACGTAAGTGACGTGGGCATGTTGCAAAGCCGACAACCGGATCGCGTTGCGGCAATAGTCGGAGAACACCAAGAATGTGCCGCCATAGGGGATAATCCCGCCGTGCAGCGCCATGCCGTTCATCGCGGCGGCCATGCCAAATTCCCGGACGCCGTAATAGATATAGCGCCCGGCATAGTCCTGCGGGCTGAACCGCGTGGTCGCCTTGGTCTTGGTGTTGTTC
>JAYVNC010000146.1:0-15727 GCA_043758655.1 Novosphingobium sp. | reverse complement strand
TTGCGCGCGGTGCGCAGCAAAGCCGCACTGGTAACCGCGCCGCTTTCGTCAATTTCGAGAACGCAGCTCATCTCGCCGGTCGGGTGCTCGACCGATAGAGTCTTGCGCGCGCCCTCAGGTATCTCGGCCACCTCGGCAGCAGGCGAACCGTCAATCAAACACGCGGTTGCCACGCTGACCGCGCCGAGCACGCCAATGGTGGCATGGGCGCGGTGCGGGATGAAGCTGCGCACGGTCACCGTGCCGCCATTTCGCGGGCGGGCGACGAGAATTATCTTGGGCACCGTTTTTTCGCGCACATCGCCAAGGTTCATCACCCGGCCCACCGCCAGCCGGATCGCCTCGATCCGCGCCTTGAGCTCGGTGTTGGCATCGAGCCAATCGCGGTTCTCATACCCAGTGATCCCGACGTCTGCGGCTTTCATCACCACGCAGGGCATGCCATTATCGATCAGCGTCACGGGCACGCCATTGACTACATTGACAGCATTGCCGCTGGGCAGCAGCGCGCCGCAGGATGAGCCTGCTGTGTCGCGAAATTCAAGCGGAATGGCGGCGTGGGTGCCTGGCACGCCATCAATCGCCGCTGCGCCTTCATAGGTCACCTTGCCGCCGGGGGTCTGCACCGTGGCAACCGCAGTCTGACCAGTGTTTTCCATGAAAATCACCACGCGAGTTTCATCACCGGTAGCCGCCACCAGCCCGCGCTCAAGCGCAAAGGGCCCGACTCCTGCAAGAATATTGCCGCAATTTTGCGCGTCCGAAACGAGCGCCTGATCGACGAAAACCTGGAGGAAAAGATAATCGACATCCACCCCTTCGCGGGCCGATTTCGCCACCACCGCAACTTTGCTGGTCAGCGGATCAGCCCCGCCCATCCCGTCAATTTGCAGCGGATCGGGTGAGCCCATCACGCCGAGCAGGAAGGCATCGCGCGCTGCGGCGTCTGCAGGAAGATCAGCCTTGAGGAAATAGCCCCCTTTTGAGGTGCCACCGCGCATCCACATGCAGGGAGCGGATTTCATAAGCCTCCCCTAAAGAGAAGGGGCTTGTCAGCTGCCTCAAACATTTTCCAGTCCCATTTCCACACCCACACATCCTGCCCCCATCCTCGCCCAAGTAAAAGCCTAATGTCTGGCGCTGGCAATTAGTTTTGGTTAAGTGATATGCGATGGAAATTTGGGATCTCAATCTGCGCCATCTGCGCGCTGTGGCGAAAATCGCTGAATTGGGGACGATGAATGCGGCTGCGCAAGCGGTCCATCTGACCCAGCCAGCGATAACACAGGCGCTTGCACGGATTGAAATGCTGCTCTCGATACCGCTGTTTGAGCGGCGGCATGATGGCATGGCGAGCACATCTGCTGCGCAGATTCTGGTCCCCCGGATTGTTGCAGCGCTCGATCATATCGCCAGCCCAACGGTAACCATGTCGCGCTTCCGCGCATTGCTCGCGTTGGCGGATAACGGGAGTTACAGCGGCGCGGGGGCGGAAACCGGACTGTCGCTGCCCTCGCTGCACCGCGCGGTGAGCGATCTTGCGCTGGCCTTGCGCCGCCCGCTGGTTGAACGGCGCGGCAAGATCGTTTTGCTGACCGAGGCAGGCTTGCAACTCGCGCGCGGGTTTCGTCTCGCACGGCTAGAGCTGGAAACCGGGCTGGCAGAACTGGCGGCGATGAAGGGCCACGAAACGCGGCGGATTTCCATCGGCGCGATGCCGCTGTCACGTGCGCGGGTGCTTCCGGCGGCGGTGACGCGGTTTTTGCGCCGCCGCCCCCAGGTACGGATTTCGATCATCGAAGGCTCACGCGCCGAACTGGTCGAGCCGCTGCGCAATGGCGCGATTGACATGATGATCGGTGCACTGCGCGATCCGCTGTACGAACCCGATCTTTGCCAGCGCCCGCTGTTTCGTGACCGGCTGGTGGTGGTAGGACGCAAGGGTCACCCGCTTGAGGGCACCAGTCCTGATCCAAACGCGCTTGCGGCCTATCCGTGGGTGGTGGCGCATGCCGGCGCGCCGCTGCGCGAGGTGTGGGAGGCGATGTTCGACCGGGCCGGAGTTGCTTTGCCCCCGGTTCCGGTCGAATCGGGTTCGGTGATGACGATCCGGCAATTGCTGTTGGGCAGCGATCTGCTGACACTGCTTTCGCCGGGTCAGGTATCGGTCGAAATCGAAGCTGGGTGGCTCGCGCACATTGCCGATCTGTCCGATGATCTTGATCGCACGATTGCGCTGACCACGCGCAGTTCTTGGCGACCAACTTTGGTGCAAGAAGAGTTTTTGGCAGACCTAGACAGCGCGGCGCTGGGTTGAGGGCTAGTGGGCGTCAGATTGAACCATTTCAGCGCCCTTTTCAGCGATCATCATCACCGGGGCATTGGTATTTCCTGATGTGATCCGGGGCATCACCGAGGCATCGATTACGCGCAGTCCATTCACGCCGATTACCCGCAGCCGTGCGTCAACCACGCTGCCCATTGCGGCGGTGCCGACCGGGTGGAAAATGGTGGTGCCTATCGCCGCCGCCGCAGCCTCCAGATCAGCCTCGCTCACCAGCTGCGCTCCGGGGCGCATCTCCTCTGGGTGATAGCGCGCAAGCGCAGGCTGGGCAGCGATAGCCCGCGTAATGCGGATCGATTGCGCCGCCACACGCCGGTCTTCGGCGGTTGAAAGGTAATTGGGCCGGATCGCCGGGGCCTCGCCCGAATCTCTGCTGCGGACATGGCTGGTGCCGCGCGATTCGGGGCGCAGGTTGCAAACGCTGGCGGTAAAGGCGGGGTAGGCGTCGAGATTGCCGCCGAATGCCTCAAGGCTAAGCGGCTGGACGTGATATTCGAGATTGGCGCTGGCCTGGCGTTCGTCGCTCTTGACGAACATTCCGAGCTGGCTGGGTGCCATCGCCATCGGGCCAGATCGGCGCAGGAGATATTCGAGCCCAATCAAACCCTTACCGATAAGATTACCCGCCCGCTGATTCATCGTCGAAACGCCCGAGACCTTCCACGAACAGCGCAGTTGCAGATGGTCTTGCAGGTCCGCCCCCACCCCCGGCGCACCGACCAGCGGCGCAATGCCAAGGCTTTGGAGGTGAGCCGCCGCGCCAATCCCTGAACGCTCCAACACCGCTGGTGAGCCAATCGCACCAGAAGCCAGCAGCACTTCACCGCGCGCTTGCGCGAAGTGGCGGGTGCCGTTCAGCCGGTAATGTACTCCAGTTGCGCGGCCATCGGCGATCTCCACCCGGTCAACCAATGCGCCGGTGACCACCTTCAGATTGGTGCGGTTTCGCACGGGTTTGAGGAAGGCGTCCGAGGCGCTCCACCTCCAGCCCTTGCGCTGGGTAACCTGAAACAGGCTCGATCCCTCGTTGTCGCCGGTGTTGAAATCATTAATCGCCGGCAGGCCCCATTCCTCCGCTGCGCGCTGAAAAGCGTCGAGAATTTCCCAGCGAAGCCGCTGTTTTTCCACGCGTATCTCGCCGCCTGAGCCATGGAATGCGCTCGCGCCATCGTAATGATCCTCAGCGCGCAGGAAATAGGGCAAGACATCATCCCAGCCCCAGCCGCTCAGTCCAAGCTGTCGCCAGTGATCGTAATCCGCCGCTTGGCCGCGCATATAGATCATGCCGTTGATCGACGAACTGCCGCCGAGCACCTTGCCGCGCGGATACTTCAGACTGCGGCCATTCAGCTCGGCTTCCGCCTCGGTGGTCATGCACCAGTCGGTGCGCGGATTCCCGATGCAATAGAGGTAGCCGACCGGAACCTTGATCCAAACGTAATTGTCACTTCCGCCCGCCTCAAGCAGCAGAACGCGGGTTCGCGGGTCAGCGGATAGCCGGTTTGCCAGCACGCAGCCAGCACTGCCCGCACCGGCAATGACATAGTCAAATGCTTCGCCGCTCATGTCATACCGTCCCAGATCAGCTTGCTACCGAGCAAGACCATCAGACAATAGATAACCGCAAAGAGTAGCGCCGGCGTGGTGGGGTTAGAGAGCAATGCCATTGTGCATCGGCGAAGCATGATTGGCGGCGGGGTGCAAGTCCCGGCTGTCCTACAGCGGCCTGTGCATGCCATGCCGTCATCACTGCTTTTTCATAGGAGCCCGTAATGGAACAAAACAAGATCAAATTAGCCGGAGCGGTTGCGCGCCGCCTTGGCGCTCTGTCCGAATATTACGAGAGCGGCGGGCGCGGGGCGGGGGCGGTCTCGGGCGGGCAGGGCGATCCTGGTGGAGTGTCCTACGGGCTCTATCAGCTTGCCAGCCGCACCGGGACTACTGCCGATTTCGTCAAGACCGAGGGCGCGCCTTGGGCCGAAGAACTGTCGGCCATACCCGGCAGTCCGGCGTTTTCCGCCGCGTGGAAAGCCATTGCCGCGCGCGATGGCGCGCAATTTGGCAATGCCCAGTACGCTTTCATCGAACGCAGCCATTACCGCCCGGTGGTCACCGCTGTTCGTGCCGCGAGTGAGCATGATCTTGATGCGCGGCCCAATGCGGTGCGCGATGCTTGCTGGTCCGCTGCGGTCCAGCACGGGGCAGCGGCACAGCTGCTGATTGGAGCGGTGGCCGATGCTGATGCAGCGTATCCACGCGGCACAGTTGCACACGACCGCGCGACAATTGAGGCGGCATATCGCAGACGCACAGCCTATGTTCGCGCGATAGCGCGCAAGAGCAGCGCAGCGGTGCGCCGCACGCTGATGAACGTCGCCGAAAAGCGTTATCCAAGCGAGCTTGCCGTGGCCCTCGCCATGCTGGCCTAGTTGGGATAGGCTGCCACTTCGGACAATTCGGAGTGACCCTTCATGCGCACGCTGCTTCTTGCGACCACTGCCCTGTTCATCGCCGCCGCCGCGCCCGCTGCTACCCGCTCGCCCGAACAAGTGGCGATGGCCGCGCTCAATGCCGCGCCGGTGTGGGATGGACACAACGATGTGCCCGAACAGCTGCGAGATCGGCGCAAGAATATCCTCGAAGGCTTCGATTTCAACGATACGGTGGGTACCGCCGATCCCGCGCACGGCAAAGCCGCGATGATGACCGATCTCAAGCGCATCCGCGAAGGCAAACTCGGCGCGCAGCTGTGGTCGGTTTATGTCTCCGCAGACCTCACCGAACCGCAGGCAGTGCAGGCAACGCTAGAGCAGATCGACGTTACCAAGCGGCTGGTGGCGCGCTACCCGGCGGACATGCAGCTGTGCATGGATACCGCCTGCGTCACCTCGGCGTGGAAGGCGCACAAGATCGCCTCGCTGATCGGCATGGAGGGGGGCCATTCCATCGGAGCCAGCCTTGCGGTGCTGCGCCAGATGTATGCGCTGGGCGCGCGGTACATGACGCTCACCCACTTCAAGAATAACGCTTGGGCCGATAGCGCGACCGACAAGCCCGAACACAATGGCCTCACGCCATTCGGCAAAGATGTGGTGCGTGAAATGCAGCGGCTGGGGATGCTGGTTGATCTGAGCCATGTCAGCGAAAAGACCATGCTTGATGCTATGGCGGTGGCGAAAGCGCCGGTGATTTTCAGTCATTCGAACGCCCAAGCGATCAACCACCACCCGCGCAACGCCTCTGACGCCGCGATCGATGCGCTGAAGGCCAATGGCGGGGTCATCATGGTCAATTTCTACCCGCCCTATGTGTTCGAGGACACGCGCCAGTGGAATTCGCGCAAAGCTGCTGAGGAAGCGCGGTTCAAGTCGCTCAATATCGGCAACCCAGATGGGGCAAAGACGGCGCTCGATAGCTGGGTGAAGGCAAATCCGGTGCCCAACGGCACACTTACCGACATCGCCAATCAGATCGACTATATCGCCAAGCGCATCGGCGCGGATCATGTTGGGCTGGGCAGCGATATCGACGGGATCGAATCGACCGTGAAGGGTATGGAAGACGTGTCCAAATACCCGGCGCTGTTCACCGAACTGGCGCGGCGCGGCTGGAACCAAGCCGATCTTGAAAAACTATCGAGCGGCAATACCATGCGGGTGTTGAAGGCCGCGGAGGCCTATGCTGCTGCGCATAAGGGCGACGTGCCGATTGAAAATCCTACGACATTTTGATGCAAGTCAGCTTGCGAAGTACCATACCAAACCCAGCGCAATCACGGCGAGGGTCATGCTGATACCAAGCACATAACGGACGATATGCGGAGTTTCGCCGCCGCGCGCGTCTTGTGCATCAATGTGGATTTCTTCGTTTGGACCGGTCATCTGAGCCTCGCGTTTGTTTGTGTACAACCTTGCCGAGGTTACAACACTATAACCCGTGAGGCGGAACATCGTTCCTGCCGAGCGCCTGCCGACCGGCAAGTTCCGCTGCTGATTCAGCCGTGCTGAAGCAGATTTTTAACGCAAAGCGTCCATCGTCAAGCTCAACGAATGGCGGCGCGCGGCGGGATCGAATGTTGCCCCGGCAACGATTAACTCGTCTGCGCCGGTCCGCTCAATAAAACGCAGAATCGCCTCGCGCACCGTCGCCGGGCTGCCGATGGCGCTGACCTGCCGTGTGTGTTCAAGCATCGCTTGCGCCTGTTGCGGAAGACTCGCACGGTAATCGCGGATTGGCGGTTTGAGCTTGCCGGGATTGCCGGTGCGCAGCGCGACAAAGCTTTGGTCTTGCGATGAGGCGAGATAGAGCGCTTCGGCATCGTTTTCAGCCGCTGTCACCGACATTGCTGCCATGGCATGCGGCTTTTTCAGCGCCTCGGAAGGCTTGAATCGTTCACGATACAGCGCCAGCGCCGCATCAAGCTGATCGGGCGCAAAATGCGAGGCGAAGGCGAAGGGCATGCCAAGTTCTGCAGCGAGCGAAGCTCCAAACAGGCTTGAGCCCAGAATCCACATCTCCACCGCTGCGCCAATTCCCGGGCTCGCCAAGATCGGCAGCTGCGGGTCGCCCGCGAATAGCGCCCTGAGTTCGAGCACGTCTTGCGGAAAGTATTCTGACGCCTGCATCAAATCTTTGCGCAAGGCTTGGCCGATGCGGCGATCCGCCCCCGGCGCGCGCCCCAGCCCCAAGTCTATCCGGCCGGGAAACAGTGCATCGAGCGTGCCGAATTGCTCGGCGATCACAAAGGGGTTGTGGTTGGGCAGCATAATCCCGCCCGAACCGATGCGGATATGCGATGTGACATAGCCAATATGCGCGAGCACAACTGCGGTCGCCCCGCCGGCGATGCCCGGCATTCCGTGATGTTCAGCGACCCAGAACCGGTGGTAGCCCGCATCCTCTGCTCCTTTGGCGAGCATTGCGGCATCGCCCATCGCCTCTGATACAGTGCCGCCTTCGCGCACGGTAACCAGATCAAGGACCGATAGCGCGATCACACCCTCATCAATCGCGCAGCAGTTCGTTGATTCCGGTCTTGCCGCGCGTCTGCGCATCGACGGTTTTGACGATCACCGCACAATAAAGCGACGGGCCGGGAGTACCATCGGCCATCGGCTTGCCTGGAAGCGCGCCGGGGACGACCACCGAATAGGGCGGCACTTTGCCCATGTGGACTTCGCCAGTCGCGCGGTCGACGATCTTGGTTGATGAACCGATAAACACGCCCATTGAAATTACTGCGCCGGTGCCGACGATCACGCCTTCAGCAACTTCCGAACGCGCACCGATAAAGCAGTTGTCCTCGATAATAACCGGTCCTGCCTGCAAGGGTTCGAGCACGCCGCCGATCCCGGTTCCGCCCGAAATATGCACATTGCTGCCAATCTGCGCGCAGGAGCCGACCGTGGCCCAGGTATCGATCATCGTGCCTTCGCCAACGCGCGCACCCAGATTGACAAAGCTCGGCATCAGCACCGCGCCCTTGGCAATAAATGCGCTGCGCCGCACCACTGAGCCGGGCACCACGCGGATACCGGCAGCACGGAACCGGGCATCATCCCAGCCTTCAAATTTCAGCGGCACCTTGTCGAAGGCTGGCGCGCCTGCCGATCCATATTCCATCACGCCATTGTCATTGAGCCGGAAGGACAGCAGCACCGCCTTTTTGAGCCATTGGTTGACCTTCCAGCCGCCGCTTCCATCTGGCTCGGCAACGCGCGCTGCGCCGCTATCGAGCAGGTCAAGCGCAGCATCGACAATGCTGCGCACATCGGCGCTGGCAGGCGTAACAGTATCGCGCGCGTCGAACGCAGCTTCGATCTGGGTTTCGAGATCAGACATCGGTTTTTCCCAGCGTGTGAGGATCAGGGTGACCCGCGCGCCTATAACCCGCCACGCGAAACCCGCAAGCATCGGTGAACGTTCCACCTGTTCGCGCGTTCAGAATTGCGCAATGATCGACTGTTACCTTCGCGCCGCAAAGGAAATGGGCATGATCGCAGAATGCTCTGCAAAGTTTTTCCGTTCGCGGGCCTGGCTGTCCGGTGCGTCTCTGGCTGTTTTGCTTTCGTTGCAGGGCTGCGGTGACAGCGGCGGAACCATTAGCACACCTGCGCCTACCCCCGCTCCGACCCCGGTGCCTACGCCCACGCCGACCCCCGCGACATCGTTTGACACCAGCGAATACCGCCGCTCGACCGGACCCAGCCAGCATAACGTAATTCCCGCCTGGCAACTTGGCGCGACCGGCGCAGGCGTGACGATCGGCATCGTAGATAGCGGGATTGACACCACCAATCCTGAATTCGCTGGACGGATATCCCCCGCCTCGGCTGACGTTGCTGGCATGCGTGGGCTGTTCAATCCCGATTCAAGCCACGGTACGCAGGTTGCGCTCACTGCTGCCGCCGCGCGCGATGGCACGGGGATTGTCGGCATCGCCTATGGTGCAACGATCCTTGCGGCGCGGGCCGATGATCCGGGATCCTGCGCCACAACCCGGACCAACAATTCGGGCGGCTGCTCCTTTTTTGATTCGAAGATCGCCGCTGGGATTGATGCAGCAGTTGCTGGCGGGGCGAAGGTTATCAATATCTCGCTCGGCGGATCGCCGCCCAACCAGACGGTGATTGATGCAGTAGCGCGGGCCGCGGCCGCCAGAGTAGTCATCGTGGTTTCCGCCGGGAATGACGGAACCTCTAGCACGACCAACCCCGATACATTTGCCATTGGCCTGCGTGCGGCGGGCAACGGCAACGTAATTATCGCCGGATCGGTCGATTCGGCGAACCACATTTCAAGTTTCTCGAATGAAGCGGGGACCGAGCAGCAATGGTATCTGTCAGCCCTGGGTGACCGCGTGTGCTGTGTTTATGAAAACGGGGTGATCAAGGTCACCACCACCAATGGTCAGAACTTTGTCACCGTGGTTTCCGGCACCAGCTTTTCCGCGCCGCAAATTTCCGGGGCGGCGGCGCTGGTGCGGCAGTATTTCCCCAATCTCACGGCGGTGCAGGTTGTCGATCTGCTGCTCCGCACGGCGACTGATCTGGGCGCTGCCGGGACTGACACGGTTTATGGCCGGGGCACGCTCAACATCGCCGCCGCCTTTGCGCCGCAGGGAACCACCGCGCTGGCGGATAACAGCACCGCGCTGGTGCCGATTGGCTCAACCGCGATCACCACATCAAGCGCGATGGGCGATGCAGCGCGCAATTCGCTGGTGCAGGCGGTGGTCCTCGATTCATACGCGCGCGCCTATAACGCCACATTAGGCCTGAGCAGCGCCGGGTTTGCCCCTCGTCTTTCCGGAGCCTTGAACAGCGGCGGGCGCAATCTTTCGGCGCGGGCAGGAGGAATGGCGCTTTCATTCGCGGTGAGTGATGCATCAAACCTGCGCGGCGGTGCGCCGCAAGGCCGGTTGCAGCTTTCGCCCGGCGATGCCCGGATGGCGAGTGTGCTGGCGGCCAAGGCGATCGGGCGCCTCTCGCCCAAGGCCAGCTTCGGCATTGCCTTTGGCATGGGTGCAGATGGCATGGTGGCGCAGTTGCAGGGCAAGCAGACGCCCGCCTTTCTGATCTCGGGTGATCCCGCGAGTGACTTCGGATTTGCGCGACAGGGCTATTCAGCACTTGCCAGCCGCTATGCGCTAGGGCGCGGGGGGCTGACCGTGTCGGCGGAAAATGGTCGGGTGATTTATGGTAGCGCGGACGAATTTTCGCGCAGCATAACCAGCGCGCGCGATGCAGATCGCTATGTCCGCATCGGGGCCTCGCTTGACCGGAACTTTGGCGCGCTGGAAACCAGCCTTGGCGCTAGCTGGCTTGATGAAAAGCGCTCTGTGCTCGGTGCGCGAATCGCGCCGGGGCTGGGCGCGAAGGGTGCCACCTCAATGTTCGTTGATGCCGGGGCCGCGCTGCCGCTCGGCAGAGGCTGGCGGCTGGCGGCGAACTGGCGGCAAGGCTGGACCAGCCCGCGGCTTGCCGGAACGCTGACTTCAGGGTCACGGCTCAGTGAAAATGCTTGGGCATTTGATGTATCGCACAGCGGTGTTTTTCAAGGCGCGGATAGCATCGCACTGCGCATTTCGCAGCCGATGCGGGTGAACGGCGGCGGGATCAACTTCCTGCTTCCAGTCGATTACAGCTATGAAACCTTGCAGGCCACCCAGGGTGTGCGGCAGGTTAGCCTGACCCCGCACGGGCGCGAGATTGATCGTGAACTGGCATGGCACGGCATCGCCGCAGGCGGCGGGGTAACCGCAAGCCTGTTCTGGCGTACCGACCCCGGGCACTATGCTGATATGCGCGATGATCTGGGTATTGGGTTTAGTTGGTCAAAGGGCTTCTAACCCCGGTTGCGTGAGGAGCCTTCGTCGGCCAAAGCGGCACAACGAAGGAGCATCATATGGACATTTCCCGGCTATTTTCACTCGAGGGGCGCATTGCGCTGGTAACCGGCGGCTCGCGCGGTATTGGCCGGATGATTACCGAGGGCTTCCTCGCGGCTGGCTGCGCGCGCGTCTATATCACCGCGCGCAAGGTGGCGGAGGTTGAGGCAACCGCCGCCGAACTAGGCGAACGTTGCATCGCCATTCCCGGGGACATCGGCAACATGGAGGGCATCGAGGCGCTCGCATCCGAACTGGCCCGGCGCGAAGAACGGCTCGATATTCTCGTAAACAATGCCGGAATCGCCTGGGGCGCGAGCTTTGACAGCTTCCCCGAGGCGGGCTGGGATAAGGTCATGGACCTCAACGTCAAGACGCCGTTCTTCCTCACGCAAAAGCTCCACGCGCTGCTCCGCGCTGCGGCGAGCGCCGACCAACCCGCCAAGGTCATCATGATCGCCTCGGTTGACGGGATGAAGCCCAACCCTTGGGAAACCTATCCCTATCAGGCAAGCAAGGCTGCGCTTATTCACCTCACCCGGCGGATGGCGGCGCGGCTGGCGGGCGAGCAGATCTCGGTAACAGCAATCGCGCCCGGCATGTTCGCGAGCAAGATGAACCGCGCCGCCGATCATGCGCCCGAGAAAATGGCCGCCCAAATCCCGATAGGCCGTGTCGGCCACGACGAAGACATGGCTGCGGCGGCGATTTACCTTGCGAGCAGGGCTGGGGATTACGTGGTGGGTGAAACGCTGACGGTGGACGGCGGCTGGGTCAACGCATGGGTACCGATCGATTTTGTTGGTGCGGATGGGGGGTAAAGCTCCCAGATTGCGGTAAACTAGAGCAGCCAGTTTATGCTGCTACTCCATGGGCATCGCGTCGGATTGCCATCACCGTCCGTCGCGGGAATGAACTTTCCTCTCAACGTCAAAGCGCTGCAAGTGGCTGCATCGAGTTCGGCTGATCCAGATGATTGTTTGATGATGCAGCTTTCTACTGCACCGTTGTCATTAATCCAAAGCATGAACCTGACAGGGCGTTTAATGTTTTGCCTTATCACAGACGCAGGGATGTCTGAGGCGTTGACCCAGCGTGTAGGCTCTTCCGCTGGCCGTGCTGGGGTTGGAACGTGCGCGGGCTGCTGACCAATTGCTGCCAACGGACATATGCCGACAGACGCCAAAACGCTCAGTAGGATATAAAGAACTCGCGATCGCATGGTGAATTGTAACACGCCTGATCTGACGCCCAAAGTGCAATAATTTGTTCAATCAAGCTATAATGCGCGGTTTCATAAAACCTACCCCATCAACCCCCGCACAAACCCTATCAGCCCGGTCTGCCGCGCCCGGCGCATGCGCTCGGCGGCCAAGATCTGAACCACCTTTTCAAAACACACGTCGATGTCATCGTTGACCACGACGTAATCATAGCCGTCCCAGTGGCTGATCTCGCCCTTCGCGCGGTCCATGCGGGCGGCGATAACTTCGGGGCTGTCGGTGCCTCGCCCCGTCAGGCGGCGCGCCAGCTCGCCGATGCTTGGCGGCAGCAGGAACACGCGGACGACGTCTTGCTGGTCTTTCTGGAACAGCTGCTGGGTGCCCTGCCAGTCAATATCGAACAGAAAGTCCTCGCCCGCCTTCAGACCTGAGCGGATGCGCGCCTTGGGAGTGCCATAGCAGTGGCCGAACACTTCCGCCCACTCATAGAATTCGTCGGCCTCAACCATGCGGTGGAATTCGGCTTGATCGACGAAATGATAGTCCACCCCGTCCACTTCGCCCGGACGCATAGGGCGGGTAGTGGCTGAAACCGAGAGTTGGATCACGCTATCTTCAGCCAGCAAGCGGCGCGCGATGGTGGTTTTACCCGCGCCCGATGGCGAGGAAAGGATGAACATCAGCCCCCGGCGCTGCAGGGCATCGCTGCCGCTCACGCGCCATTGTCCTTTGGTTCGTCCTTGATCGGTGAGAGTAGCGGCGAATCAAGCGCAGCGTCTGCCTTTTTCGCTTTACGCTTTTCATGCAGCGACTTGGCGATCATCCCGCCGGTGACGATAATTGCGCCCGGCACGGATTTTGTGGCGATGCGCATCAGCACCACGCCCGCAATTTTGCGCGCCAGCGTCGGTTTGGGCGCGGCCTTCACCTTGCCGCGCGCATGATTGACGATATTGGTGCCACCAAGCCGTGCAATTGCCGAGAGAAGTTTGTTCGCCATCAGAACAGCGCCCTATTTCTTGCGCCCGAAATCGACCGCGACGACATTCGAGCCATCGTCGCTGCGCGGCGGCGCGGGATCGCTGCCTTCGGGCGAATCGTTTTCGGCAACTTCATGCGGCTCGGGAGCAAGGTCGGCGACGGTCGCCTGAAATTGCAGCCCGAAATCAACCGCCGGATCGACGAATGCCGTAATCGCCGCATAGGGGATCACCAGCTTGGAAGGCATCTGGTTGAACGACAGGCCCACCGAAAAATGGTCTTCCTCCACCGCCAGTTCCCAGAACTTGTTCTGCAAAACGATGGTCATCTCATCGGGAAAGCGTTCGCGCAAATGCTTGGGGATTTGCACCCCCGCCGCACCGGTTTTGAAGGTGATGTAGAAGTGGTGGTTGCCTGGAAGGGTGCTCCCCGCCGCCTCAATCTGGCGGAGCACACGGCCCACAACCGCGCGCAGGGCCTCCTGCACGATCTCATCATAGGGGATAAGGCTGTCTGCTGTATCGGTCATCGCGCTTCAAGTGGCGTTGCAGAGGCTCTTGGTCAAGCGTCTTGCGCGGTTTGACGTGGGCATTATAGGCCCAATCGACAAGGGATCATCGCCATGCGCACCGCCTCGATCATTCGCAAGACTCAGGAAACCGACATTGCCGTGTGGGTGAACCTTGATGGCACCGGTGCCTATGATGTCGCGACCGGCATTGGTTTCCTCGACCATATGATCGAACAGTTCTCGCGGCATTCGCTGATTGATGTGACCTGCAAGATCAACGGCGATCTTCACGTCGATCAGCACCACACCACCGAAGACAGCGCCATTGCCATCGGCCAGTGCATTGCGCAGGCGCTGGGCGATAAGGCTGGGATTGGGCGGTATGGCATGGCCTATTCGCCGATGGACGAGGTGCTGGCGCGCGTTGCGCTCGATATTTCGGGGCGGCCTTGGCTGGTGTGGAATGCTAGCTTCACGCAGGAGCGGCTGGGCGAGATGGATACCGAGCTGTTCCAGCACTGGTTCCATTCGATTGCGCAGGCGGTGGGCTTAACGCTGCATATCGAGCTGCTCTACGGCCAGAATAATCACCACATAATCGAGGGTATCTTCAAGGGCTTTGCCCGCGCGATGCGGCAGGCCGTGGAACTTGATCCGCGAAAGGGGAGCGCGATTCCTTCAACTAAAGGCCAGCTTGGTGGCTGAAGTTGTCGCCCTCGTCGATTATGGCGCGGGAAACCTCCACTCGGTCGCCAATGCGCTGAAAGCGGCGGGCTGCGACGGCGTGAAAGTCACCGCCGATCCGAATGTTGTGCGCGCGGCAGATCGCATTGTCCTTCCGGGCGTTGGCAGCTTCCGCGCCTGCGCCGAAGGGCTGCGGGCAATCCCGCACCTGCTTGAGTCGATGGAAGAGCGCGTGCTGGTGGGGGCTGCACCGTTCCTCGGCATCTGCGTTGGCATGCAACTTCTCGCGAGCCGGGGCGTCGAGCATGGCGTGACCCCGGGGCTCGGCTGGATCGCGGGCGAGGTGCGCAAGATTGAAGTCACCGATCCGAAGATCAAAGTGCCGCATATGGGCTGGAACGATGTGGCGCTCCCGCCGCACGGGCCGGGTGGTGATGTGCTGGAAGTGGGCGAGGCCTATTTCCTCCATTCCTATCATTTTGTGCCCGAGGATGGGTCGATGGTGGCCGCAATGACCGATCACGGCGGCGGCATTGTCGCGGCGGTGGCGCGCGACAATCTGATCGGCGTGCAGTTTCACCCCGAGAAGAGCCAAGCCTATGGGCTGGAATTGCTGGCAAGATTTTTGGAATGGAAACCGTGAGTATTGCATGCAACTCGCCCCTCCTCTTCAGGGGAGGGGCAACGAGACTTGGCAGCTCGCTGCCTAGTCGCAGTGGGGCGGGGACTCTCCACACTCGCCAACCTTGCGTCCAGCGGACAGCCCCCACCCCAACCCCTCCCGTAAAGAGGAGGGGCTTTTTAGCATGATCGTTTTCCCCGCAATCGATCTCAAACAGGGCCAAGTCGTGCGGCTTGCTGAAGGCGATATGGCGCGCGTCACGGTTTATGGCGATGATCCCGCAGCCCAGGCGATGTTGTTTGCCGAGGCCGGATCGCAGTACCTGCATGTCGTCGATCTTGACGGATCGTTCGCCGGGCGCGCTGAAAACCGCGAGGCGGTTGAGGCGATCCTCAAGGTGTTTCCCGGCCACGTGCAATTGGGCGGCGGCATCCGCACCGCGATTGCGGTCGATGGCTGGTTTGATTTGGGCGTGGCGCGGGTGGTGATGGGCACTGCCGCGCTCAAAGACCCCGAATTCGTCAAGGATATGGCGAAAGCCTACCCCGGCGGCATCGTCGTCGCGGTCGATGCGCGCGATGGCATGGTGGCGACCGAGGGCTGGGCGGAAGTGTCCGATGTGTCCATTGTCGACATGGCACGCCGGTTTGAAGACGCGGGCGTTGCCAGCCTGCTGTTCACCGACATTGGCCGCGATGGCATGCTCAAGGGCTGCAATATCGAGGCCACGGTTGACCTCGCGCGGCGGACTGACATGCCAGTGATCGCCTCGGGCGGGGTCAAGGGGCTGGATGATATTCGCATGCTGGCGCTTCACGCGCAGGATGGGATCGAGGGCGTGATTACTGGTCGCGCGCTGTTCGAAGGGCGGCTTGATCTGGCCGCTGCGATTGCGATGGCGGAGCGGGGATAATGTTAGCGCGGGTGCTTCGACAGGCTCAGCATGAGCGGGCCTTGGGGAAAACCTTTATAC
>JAYVNC010000145.1:0-5331 GCA_043758655.1 Novosphingobium sp. | reverse complement strand
CGCTCATCCTGAGCCTGTCGAAGGATACTGAGTGACTTAGCCCCTCATGAATCGGCAATCATCGCGGTGAACAGCACATCGCAGGTCACCTTGCCGTTCACTGAAGCCTTGCCCCAGAACTTGCAGACGCGCGATCGTTTCTGGATAAATCCTGCTTCCAGATCGAGCAAAACGCCGGGTTCCACCGGCGCGCGGAATTTGGCTTCTTCGATGGCCATGAAATAAACCAGCTTGCCGGTTCCGGCTAAACCCAAAGTCTCGACCGCGAGGATGCCTGCCGCCTGGGCGAGCGCCTCAATTTGCAGCACGCCCGGCATAATCGGCCTTCCGGGGAAGTGCCCCTGAAAGAACTGCTCGTTCATTGAAACAGCCTTGACCGCATGGATCGTCCCGTCAGGAACGAGGCTGATCACCCGGTCGACAAGCAGCATAGGGTAACGGTGCGGCAGGGCGGCAAGGATTGCAGCGATGTCCATGGACTTCGCCTCAGGCACCCCAGATTGCTCTGGCGCCGCCTCATCCTCGCTCATCACCCTGCCCCCATATTCGCGTCTAGCGGCCTGAAGGCTTTGGAGCCGTGCCCGGAGCGGCTGGTGCCGCAGGAGCAGTCTGGCCAGCCTGCGCTGCCTGTTGATCGCGCACTTCGCGTGGCTGCCAACCGACGGGCGGAACCAGCTGAGCGGCAGGCATCAGGGCATTAAGCTTGGTCAGAACCGCCAGATTAAGGTCATAGGCCTTGCTGGTCGCAACCAGAACCGACTGCGGATTAAGCAGCAGCGTGACCTTATTTTCGCTCATCACCGCGCTGATTGCTGGCCCGAGCTTTTCGTTGACCTGTTCTTCAACATAGGCCTGCGACAGCGACACCGGAACGAGGATACGGTTGACTTCCTGCTGCCCAGCCTGCTGCATCTGCTGAGCCTGAGCAATTTCGGCCTCAATCAGAGCAGCGACGGGCTTGGGTGCCTTGCGGTCTGCTTCGATCTTCGCAGCCATGCCTTTAAGTTGGGTATCGATCTGTTGCGCGCGGGCCTTTGCCGCGTCGATCGTGGCTTTGTAGGTGACTTCGCGCTGCTGGTCTGCCAGCTTCACCGCATTGCTGTTGGCGCGGATGGCTTCGATATTGACCACACCGATGCCCTGAGCGACGATACCGGTGGATGCCGCAACAGGTGCCGCAGCGGGCGTGACTTGCGCTTGAAGCGCGGTCTGGGAGACGCCCAGCATCATGGCGGCAACAACCGCCGCTTTGGAATAACTAATCATCAGAATTGGGTTCCTACGTTGAATGTAAACGACTTGGTATTGTCACCTTCCTGCTTGAGCAGGGTTTTGGCGAAATCGATGCGGAACGGCCCAAATGGCGAGCGCCAGTTGAAGCCAATGCCGATGGCCACGCGCGGCTTCCAGCTGTCACCAAAGTAGAACTCGCGGAAGGCCGGGATGGTCTGCTTAATTTGCGCGGTATTGGTCGCATAGCTGACGCCGGTAGGCGTACAGGCCAACGATCCCGCATTAGCGTTCGTCGCGCTGGTAACAGACGATACCGTAGTGATCGAACAAACGCCAGCCGTCAGCGTGGTCACGTCAACCTGGGTGTAAAGCGGTAGTCCGCTGGTGGGATCGGTGAACGGAATGTCGAGCGGCGCGCGCTGATCATCCAGAAAAGGCTTTCGCGCGCCCCACACCGCACCGGCATCAAGGAAGATCGACGGACGAATACCGAGTTCGCGCACCCCTGAGCCCAAAGGAATTTCCAGCTCCGCACGGCCGAGGTAATAATAGTTTCCGCCAATCGAATCGTCCTGGAACTGCGTTTTATCGGTACCCAAACCTTCCTTCAGCGCGGTTGTTCCGGCGGCGCAGTCAGTCACCTTGGTGACGGGCGTGCGAATAGCTGCGACTGCGGCGGTCGTACCCACCGCTGCCACTTCCGGCGTAAAGCAATAGATACCGAGGCCATCGCGCGATTCAAGGAAAGCGCTGTCGACATAATACTTGCGAATCACGCGCGGGCCGACGCCGCGAATATCAAAGCCGCGGATCTGCGGTTCGCCCAGATAATACCGATCGGTCAGGCGAACCTCACCGCCGTTTTTGAGCCCCTTGATCCAGCCGCCTTCAGCCGAGAGCGAGAAGATGAAGCCCTTACCGATGGTCCAATATTTGGCAGCATTGGCCGAAACCCGTGCGTATTTGACCGAACCGCCCAGTCCGGCAAATTCCGCCGTGACCGAAAGGATGTGGCCTCGGCTCGGGTGGACAGAGTTATCAACGTTCTGGTTGACCCACGAAAGCGCCAGCGATGACGTTGTGCGCTTGCCCAGCGAATCGCACAGATAAAGCCCGGCTAGCTTTGAATCGCATTCCTGAATGCCCGGATGGATACGGTCAGAATAGAACTGGGCGGGATCGAGCGTAACATTATCAACGTTGAACGTATATCGCCCAACCAAGCTTGACGTCTCAGTTAGCGGAACACCCACGCGCATCTGCAAACCGGTGGTGGTTTGACCATACAAGGTTTTGCGATCACCCGATCCGTTGAAGTTAAAGTTGTTGTAATCGCGGCGGTAAATGTCTCCGCCAAACGAAATGTTGCGATCAAACACGTAAGGCTCGGTAAAGCTCAGCTGCGCCGACTTTGAATAGCGCGAATAGGATACCGATGCGCCCACCGTCTGCCCGCGACCGCGGAAGTTGCGCTGCTGGATTGAAGCCTGAAGGATGAAGCTTTCAATCGATGAGAAGCCCGCCGAAAGCTGCAATTCGCCGGTCGGCTTTTCTTCAACGTTGGCCTGCAAAACCACGCGGTCAGCATCGCCACCGGGGATCTGCTTGACCTCAAACTTTTCTTGGAAATAGCCCAGCGAATTGATGCGGTTGGTTGAACGCTTTACCTGCAATGAGTTGAACGCATCGCCTTCTGCAAGGCGGAATTCGCGGCGGATAACTTTGTCCTGCGTCAGCGTGTTGCCGGCGATTTCAACCTTCTCAACATAAACGCGCGGTGCCTCGGCGATCTTGAAGTTGATCCCCATGGTGAGGTCTTCTTTGTTGCGGTCATAATCCGGCGCAACGTCGGCAAAGGCATAGCCAAAGGCACCAGCGGTTTGGTTGAGCTTGTCGATCGTGTCTTCGACCAGCTTGGCGTTGTACCAATCGCCCTTCTTCATCGGCAATTGCTTGGCGAGTTGCTCACCATCGAAATCGCGCAGCTGGCTTTCAACCTTAACGTCGCCGAACTTGTAGCGCTTGCCCTCTTCCACCACATAGGTGATGATGAAGTCATGCTTGTCCGGCGTCAGTTCGGCCACCGCAGAAACCACGCGGAAATCGGCATAGCCCTTGGTCAGGTAAAACTGGCGCAGCTTTTGCTGGTCATAGGCCAGCCGGTCTGGATCGTAGGTATCTTTTGACGACATCAGCCGGGTGATGCGCGATTGCTTGGTCAACATCTGGCCGCGCACTTCGCCATCGGAAAACACGGTGTTGCCGATGATATTGATCTGGCGGACCTTTGATTTAGGCCCCTCGTTGATTTCAAACACGATATCGACGCGGTTCTGGTCAAGCATGACCATCTTCGGTTCAACCGTTGCAGCAAAACGCCCTTGGCGCTTATAAAGTTCTAGCACGCGAGCAACGTCAGCCCGCACCTTTGATCGGGTGAAGATCTGCCGCGGGGCAAGCTTGATCTCCGGATTGATCTTGTCTTCCTTGAGCCGCTTGTTGCCCTCAAAGATGATGCGGTTGATCACCGGGCTTTCTTTAACCTGGATAACAACGTTGCCAGCGCCATCATTGCGCACCTGCACATCAGCAAACAATTCGGTGGCGTAAAGGTCTTTCAGCGCCTGATCGGCGAGCGCCTGTGTGTAAACCTGCCCGGCGCGGATGCGAACGTAGGAAAGGATCGTGTCACGTTCAAGCCGCTGGCTGCCGACGACATCCAACGTGCGCACAATGACCGGCGCAGGCGCTTCAACAACGGGCGCAGGTGCGGCGGGAGCGACGGCGGGCGCAGCGGCTGGCTGCACTTGCGCGGCTGCCATAACGGGCATTCCAGCCAAAATCGTCGAGGCCAAAAGCGCGGTGAGACGCCCCGAAGCACAGCGACCAGCGCGGCGGCAATCTGCCTGGTGAACCATATCCATCATTGACGCACCACATCCCGATCAAAAGTCTAATTGACGAGGCCAACGGAGGCACAACACCACCAACCCAACCACAGTCGCTGCCCTCTGCCCGATCAGCCCTTCCCGATCAAGCAATCTGTCCGCAATTCGCGGGGTAATTAAGTCGCCCTGCCCGCTTAACGCCCCAAAGGGAGCAAGGACGCGAGGTCATTTATCGTCACGAACAGCATGAAGGCGAGCACAAAGGCCAACCCGGTGCGGAACGCCCAGTCCTGACTGCGGGCACCCAGCGGACGGCGGCGAACAGCCTCCGCAGCATAGAATGCCAGGTGCCCACCGTCGAGCGTGGGGATTGGCAACAAATTGATGAATGCCAAGTTAATCGAGATGAAAGCGATGAATTGAACGAAGTTCAGCCAGCCAAGGCTGAGCTGTTCGCCTGAGAATTTCGCGGTTTTAATCGGCCCGCCCAATTCATCGAGCGAACGCTGGCCGGTAACGATCTGCTTCATGCCAACGCCGAGCATGCGGACGATGCCCCAGCTTTGCTTTCCGGCCAGCGTCACCGCTTCGATGGGGCCAACAGGCTGTATTTCGAAAGGTGGTGGACGCACTCCAAGAAGGCCAAGGTGCGCTGAATTACCAAACTTGTCGCGCTCCAGATGATCCTCGAGTGTTACCGGCGAATCGAGTTCCCGGCCTCCGCGCTCCAGACGCAAGGTAATCCGGCGTCCAGGATATGGGCGGACCATCTCGTAAATGTCACCAAATTCGTTGATTTTTTGGCCGTCGATGGCGACGATCCGGTCGCCCACCTGCAAGCCTGCCGCCTGCGCAACAGACTTGTCGCCAAACCCCCCGATCACTGCCGGAGCATAAAGCTTGCCATAAGCAAGGTTGAACGCGGCAAAAATGGTGATCGCCACCAGAATATTTGTCAGCGGGCCAGCCGCAACGATCAACGCGCGCTGCCACAGCGGCTGCACCGCGAATGTTTTCGCCCGGTCTGCCTCGCTCATCGCCGCAACGGCGGCATCATCGGGTTCGCTGGTGGCATTGGCGTCGCCCGAAAACTGGACATAACCGCCAAGCGGAATCGCCGCCACGCGCCAGCGGGTGCCGCGCTTATCGCTCCAGCCGAACAGCTCCTTGCCGAAGCCGATTGAAAACACATCGCTCTTCACCCCGCACC
>JAYVNC010000144.1:0-5389 GCA_043758655.1 Novosphingobium sp. | reverse complement strand
GCACTGCTCGATGCGCTTTCTACGCTCGAACGCGTGATCCTCAACGCCCCCGGCAGCGATGACGCGCGGCTGTTTCATGCCAGTCTGCTGTGTCAGCTTGATGATCGGCAGGGCGCAATGGTCGAATTTGAAGCGCTGCATGGACACACTATCAGCCCGGGCGCGTGGAGCGAGGCGACTGCACCGTGCAATGCCAAACGAGCGGGGAAATGACCATGGCCAAGACCCGCCTTCGTCGCGGCGCGGCGATCTTGCTGACCAGTTCAGCCCTGTTCATCATGAGTGCGGCGCAGGCCAAAGATGTTGGGATCGCCTCAGCAGTCGTCAACGACGTGCGGCTGAAAAACCCCGGCGATGCGCAAGCCCATACCGCCAAAGTGCGCGAGGCGATTGCGCTGGCCGAGCAGGTATCCACCGCCGCCGCCAGCCGCCTGCAAATCCTGCTGCTCGATAAATCGACCTTCAGTGTTGGTGCCAGTGCCCGGCTGACGATTGACCGTTTTGTCTATGATCCCGATCAGCGCAGCAATTTTACCGCTACCGTGGCCAAGGGGGCATTCCGCTTTATGTCGGGCAGCAAAGGACACGGCACGTCATCGTCCATCAAAACCCCTGTCGCCTCAATCGGTGTTCGCGGGACGATGGTGGATGGTATCGTCGGCGGTGATGCCATCGGCATTGCCATGCGCGAACGCGGTGTTGGCCGCATCGCCAATGCCGATCCAGAAACCGCGACGCTGGTCGTGCTGCGCGGGCCGGGCGCGGGAACCGCAGGCAATGTCACCCCCGGCGCGATTTCGGTCGAGGCTGGCGGCAAAACGGTCGAGACCGATCGCCCATCAATGGCGGTGTTCGTACCCTATCCCGGCGCACAGCCCATCGGGCCGTTCCCGCTTTCAACATCGGGGCTGCGACAGATTGCCGGCATGATCCTGCCGGCAACCAAGGCGATACTCATGAGCGGTGAGATGCCCAGCTATCAACGCCCGCAGCGCAGGCCGCTCCCCGGCGGAATTGTTCCCACGTTCCCCATCGGCGATCTTGGCGCCGGTGATCGTCCGTCTGGGGGAGCATCAAACCCCGGCGGGTCGATTTTCAACCAGCTGCCACCGCTGAGCGGCGGCAACCCGCCCGCTCCGAGGAATCGCGATCAGTCTGCCCCCACGAATGGAGCCGGTGCAGCTGGCGGCACGACCACTCCGCCAGCAACGCCAACACAAACTGAGGCACCGACAAATCCCCCTGCCGCGCCTGCGCAAGACCCCGCTCCGCCCCCTACACCGATCGCCAACAGCCCCAGCCAATCGCCGACAAACGCTGCAACACCCCCCGCATCTGCTCCGGGCAAGAAGCCCTGACACTGTGCCGTCGATTGGAATGGACAAAAACGGGGGATAGGGCATAAAAACAACCCTAAGAGCTGCTTTACCTTGCCGAGAATACATTTAGCAATTTGCAGTCGGCAATTAAGGTCAAGAACCGACGGGTTGCGGGAGGATGATTTGACCGATTCGCTGAAGACACTCGAGCCGCAACTGGCAGAAGCACCGGAACTGACCGAAGCGCCGCTGCCGATCAGCGTACCTGCCGAAAGCGGCGTGTCACACCGCGCGATTGCGGCGGTCAGCCTAGCCAGCGCCGGGTCAATGCTGCTCGAAGCGTGCGGTGATGGCAGTTCAGGCGGGCCTATCTCGGGCACGCCAACGCCAACGCCGGTTCCCACGCCGACGCCAACCCCGCTCACCGCCACGCAAGCTTCGCGTTTCCTCGCGCAGTCCGCCATCGGTTATGCCAAGGCTGATATTTCCACGGTGATCGCTTCGGGCGTCAGCGGCTGGATTACCAACCAGTTCGCGATGGCCCGCCCGCAGAAGTTCTGGGATTTCCTTTTGGCGGGCGGCTACAATGTCGCCGCCAATGTCAATTCCAACGCCGGTTTTGATGCGATGGTCTGGTCGCAGCTGATGGGCAGCGCAGACATCTTGCGTCAGCGCGTTGGCCTGTCGTTGCTCAACCAGTGGGTGGTTTCCATCGATGGCTTTAACAGCTCGTGGCAGCCGTTCGTTATGGCCGCCTATTTCGATGTGCTGTGGGACAATGCTTTCGGCAATTACCGCGACATCATGGAAGGCGTCTCGACCAGCGTCGGCATGGGCTATTACCTAACCTTCCTCGGCAACGTGAAGGCCAATACCCGCACCGGGGCGATCCCCGATGAAAACTACGCGCGCGAACTGATGCAACTGTTCACGCTGGGGCTCAACCAGCTCAACATGGACGGATCATTGGTGCTTTCGGGCGGCAATCCGGTTCCAACCTACACGCAGGCTGATGTTTCGCAGGCGGCGCGGGTGTGGACGGGTTATACCCTCACCGGAACCGACAACACCTCGCCTGACCGGATGCGGGTGCCGATGTCAGTCAACGCGACAAATCATGAAACCGCTGCCAGCACCTTTGTCGGGATTACGATTCCGGCCGGCAATGACGGTGCGACCTCGCGCAAGGCGGCGCTCGATGGCCTGTTCGCTCATGCCACTCTGCCGCCATTCGTCAGCAAGCAGTTGATCCAGCACCTGGTCACCAGCAACCCCTCACCCGCCTATATCAGCCGCGTTTCGAACGTTTTTGCCAACAACGGCAGCGGCGTGCGCGGGGATATGAAGGCGGTGATCCGTGCTATTTTGACCGACACCGAAGCGCGCGACGATACCATGGTGGACAGCACCAGCTTCGGCAAATTGCGCGAACCGGTGGTGCGGCTTGTCCAATGGGCCAAGGCGTTTGGCGTAACATCGCCGACCAATCTTTGGCCGTTCGGCAATACCAGCTCCTCCGCAACCCGTATCGGCGAAAGTCCGGGGCATGCGCCAAGTGTGTTCAACTTTTTCCGCCCCGGTTACAGCCCACCCGGCACCGCGATTTCCACGCAAAACAGGGTCGCACCCGAATTTCAGGTGACCAGTGAACCATCGGTGATCGCCTATATCAACTATATGCAGGCGGTTATCGCCAACGGTGCGGGCGAGGCCAAGCCTGACTATACCGCGCTGAACGCGCTGGCGCCCGATTCTGCGGCACTGCTCGTCGAACTCAATCTGGTGCTCGCGGCCAACCAGATCAGCGCCGCGACAATCGCCCAGATGAAAACCGCGCTCGATACCATTGCGGTTACGACCACCGCGGGGATCGCCAACCGCGTCTATGCCGCGATCGTGCTGGTCATGGCCTCGCCTGAATATCTCGTGCAGCGGTAAGGAAAACAGCAATGAAAATAGATGTTTCCCGCCGCGCTTTTATGCAGCGCGCTTCTGCGGTCTCAATTATGGGCACTGCCGCGCCATTCGTGCTGAACCTTGCCACAATCGGCGAAGCGGCGGCGGCAACCGCGAGCGATTACAAGGCGCTGGTCTGCGTATTTCTCTATGGCGGCAATGATTACGCCAACACGCTGGTCGCCTATGACAACACCCAATATGCCGCCTATTCCGCGCAGCGCAGCAACCTCGCCTATACGCAGGCAGTTCTAGCCGCCACCGTATTGAACCCGGTAACGCCGCTGGCGAATGGCGCGCAATATGCGCTTGCGCCAAATTTGGCTCCGCTGATGCCGGTGTTCAACGCCGGTAAGATGGCGGTCATGCTCAATATCGGTACGCTAGTCCAGCCGACCACGAAGGCGCAGTATCAGGCCGGTTCGGTGCCGCTGCCGCCCAAGCTGCTTTCGCACAATGACCAGCAAAGTTACTGGCAATCATCGTCTCCCGAAGGCGCAAGATCGGGTTGGGGCGGGCGCATTGGCGATCTGCTGCAATCGGGCAACGGATCGGCGACGCTGACCTGCGTCAATGTTGCGGGCAATGCTGTTTTCCTCAGCGGGACGTCGGCGGTGCAATATTCAATCACCACCGGCGGCCCCATCGGGCTCAACGCGCGCACCAGCCTGCAGGGATCGACTGCCGCCTCGACGATGCTCAAAAACATGATCTCGTCGCAGGGCGGCGTGCATGATTTTGAGGCGGCGCATGGCGCGGTGGGCAAGCGCGCGCTTGATCTTTACACGCTGGTTTCCACCCAGCTCGCCGCTGCGCCCACCACAACGACCGCGTTTCCCGCCGCCGTTGACCCGCAGAGCAGCCTGGGCGCGCAGCTCGCCATGGTCGCCAAGTTGATCTCGATGGGCACCGAGCTAGGAGTTAAACGCCAGGTATTTTTCGTCTCCACTGGGCGGTTTGATACCCACGACGGCCTAGGCACGCTACACCCCACGTTGATGGCCAACCTCGGCAATGCACTCAAGGCATTTTACGATACCACCGTGGAGCTGGGCGTTTCCAATCAGGTCACCACCTTCACCGGGTCAGACTTTGGCCGCGCGCTGACCTCAAACAACGATGGTTCGGACCACGGCTGGGGGTCGATGCACTTCGTCATTGGCGGGGCAGTCAACGGCAAGAAGTTCTACGGCATCAACCCGACGCTGGCCAACGGCGGACCGGACGATATCGGCCAAGGGCGGCTGGTGCCGACAATGTCGGTCGATCAATATGCCGCTACACTCGCGAGCTGGTTCGGGGTGAGCGCCGGCAACCTTACCACCGCCGTGCCGAACATCGGCAACTATGCAGGCAGCGCGCTTGGGACAAACCTCGGTTTCGTGTAGCCTCAGCGGCACTGAGTAGGGGTAACACGCATGGTGCAAGCAACCGAAACGCCGGTTAAACCAGTTTCGCCGGCGCGCAATGCCGATGGCTTTTCGATTCAGGCGATCCATCTGGTTCGCACCGCGGTTCAAGCCAACCTGACGCTCAGCCAGATGGCCGACCAGAAGGCGAGCATCCTGATGGGCGCGACCTTTGTCGTCTTCACCGTCGCCATTGGGCAGGCAAACCGCGACCACTACCCTTTGGCAATCATGGTGCTGGCGTTTTTCGCCGCAGTTTCGGCGTTGCTCGCGGTATCGGCGATCATCCCGCGCGTTAGCGGAGCCGCTCAGAAGTCCGAAGATCAGAACATCCTGTTTTTCGGCGCGTTCACGCAACTGAGCGAGGCCGAATTTACCGATCGGGTGTTGCACCTGCTCGCCAGCGATGAGCAGGTATTCCGCACTATGCTGCGCGATCTTTATCAAAACGGGCAAGTGCTCGAATTCAAGAAATACCGCCTGCTGCGCTTCGCTTATATTTCGTTCATCAGCGGACTAGTGTTGACACTGATTACTCTGCTGCTGACCAGTGGCTGGGTTTATCTGCCGCGCTAGCGCGTTGCGCGTATAATCCGCATCGTCCTTCCCTCTCCCTGGTGGGGCTTGTTGCGTAATTGTTGGCGACGTGATTCCTTGGTGTTCAAGCAAGGAGCGGGTCGATGGCAGTGAAGCAGGTTGGTCAGT
>JAYVNC010000143.1:0-5396 GCA_043758655.1 Novosphingobium sp. | reverse complement strand
AGGCCTTTGGCATCAAACTCGACATCACCCGCAGCGGCCTCAAAATGACCACGCGCGGCGCGATTCACAAGCTGGCGATTCTGCCTGCGCGTGTGGCGCATTTGACCGCCCACATGATCGAAAAGATTCCGCCTGATTTGTCGCGCTTCCTGATCTGCCCGATGCCGGGGCTGCTGGTTTCGCTCAACGTCAAAGAGGGCGACAAGGTCGAGGCAGGCCAGCCGCTCGCGGTGGTTGAGGCGATGAAGATGGAAAATATCTTGCGGGCGGAGAAGTCTGCCACTGTGAAGAAAGTCAATGCGGCTGCGGGGGAAAGCCTTGCGGTTGATGCCGTGATTTTGGAACTCGAATGACTCTATCCGCAGTGATTGCAGCGGCGGAGCGGCACGAATGCGGCTTTGTTTTCACCGTGCCGGAGGAATGGCTCCAGGGCCGCACGGCCTATGGCGGCTTCTCGTCCGCTGTCGCACTTACGGCGGCGATGCAAGCGGGCGACGAGGGGCTGCCGCCTTTGCGCTCCGCCGTGGTCAGCTTTGTTGGCCCGGTTTACGGGGAAATTGATGCGCGCGCGCGGGTGCTACGCCGGGGCAAGAATGCCACGTGGATTTTAACGGAATTATTGCGCGCAGGTGAAGTCGTGCTGACGGTGACGTTCGTGTTCATGGGGCCGGTTGCGAGCAGCGTTCACTTAAATGATTCGCCACCACCGCAGGGCTTGGTTCCTCCCGAAGCGGCCAAAGCCTACCGCCCGCATCCGAATATGCCCAGCTTTGTTTTCAACCATTTTGACGCCGCCTTTGCTGTGCCCAAAAGCACAGATAGGCGCCCCGATCTGTGCTGGTGGGTGCGGCTGAAAGACCGCGCAGATATTGATCCGATGGCCGAAATGTTGCTTATCGCCGATTGCCTGCCACCCGGCGTGTTGCCACTGATGATTCCGGGAACTCCGGTAAGTTCGATGACCTGGCAGTGCAATCTGCTCACCGCTGCGCCGGTGACTCGCGATGGCTCGTGGTTGCTGCGCGCCACTGGTGATTATGCGGAAAACGGCTGCTCAAGCCAGATCATGCGGATGTGGAACGCAGACGGCGCGCCGATGATGGCTGGAATGCAGGCGATTGCGCTGTTTGGGTAATTACCCGTGCAGTTCCCCATCAAGGAACGCAGCAACATCGGCCAGTTCCACGTCCTTCGCCACAAACGCCTCGCCGATTCCACGCATTAGGATGAAGGACAATTTGCCCGCTTCCATTTTTTTGTCGTGGAGCATGTGTGCGGTTAGTGTTTGGCCGTCGCAGTTTAGCCCGAGTGCGGATATTTCGTGCGGCATTCCTGCGGCGGCGAGGTGGCGGACGATCCGTTCTGCCTCGCCTGCATCCATCAGCCCGCGCCGGACCGAATAGCGCGCGGCCAGTACCATTCCGAGTGAAATGCCTTCGCCGTGGAGCAGGCGGTCACTGAATCCGGTTTGCGCTTCAAGCGCGTGGCCGAAAGTGTGACCAAGATTGAGCAGCGCGCGCTTGCCGGTGGTTTCGAACTCGTCCTCGGCGACGATGCGCGCTTTGGCGGCTACCGATGTGGCGATGGCGTATTCGCGAGCGGTGGCATCGCCAGCCAAAAGCGCCGCACCATTGGCTTCGCACCATACAAAGAATTCCGCATCGCCGAGTAGGCCGTATTTCACCACCTCGGCATAACCCGCTGCCACTTCGCGCGGGGGCAAGGTGTTCAACATGTCCGGGTCGGCGAGCACCAGCGATGGTTGGTGGAATGCGCCGACAAGGTTTTTCCCCGTCGGAGTATTGATTGCCGTCTTGCCGCCCACGCTCGAATCGACCTGTGCAAGCAAGGTCGTTGGGATCTGGATGAAGTGGCAACCACGTTTTAATATCGAAGCAGCAAAGCCGGTCAAATCTCCAAGCGCACCTCCCCCCAAAGCAAGGATGTGGTCACCGCGTTCAACACCCAATTCGAGCAGCCATTCGATTAGAGCAGCTAAATGGTCCCAGCTCTTGCATTGGTCGCCAGGTGGTAGAACCCACCACTCCACTTGTTTACCTGCTGCGGAAAAAGACTCTGCAGCTTTCGCTCCCAGTGCTGCGTGGACATTAACATCAGTTATGATCGGCACGCGCACCTTGTGCAGAAGTCCGCCGCACTCTTCGGCCAGCCGAGAAACTAACCCGGCTTCAACCCGCACGTCGTAGGGGCGGCCGGCAATGTTCACGGGGATCACAGCCATGCGGCAATTTCCTTGCAGATTTGCGTCACAGTGCGGGTATGCGCCGCGTTGCCGCTGGTGACATGGATCGGCGCTTGCGCATAGAATGACTCGCGTTCGGCCTTCAGGCGGGTCAGCGTTTCGCGCGGATCACCGTTGCGCAGCAGCGGGCGGTTATCCCTGCGACTTGTACGTTCAACCAGCACGTCGATATCCGAATCAATCCACACGGTAATCGCCTTTTGGAGGATCAGCGCGCGCGTTTCTGGGTTGCAGAAGGCCCCGCCGCCGGTGGCGATAACCCGGCGTTGGCTGCCTTGCTTGCCAATCAGCCGGGCGATCACGCGCCGCTCACCATCGCGAAAATCGGCCTCACCGTGGCGTTCAAATATCTCGGCAATTGAAAGTTGCGCGGCCTCTTCAATCGCCTCGTCGGCATCGGCAAAGGGCATGTGCAGCGTTGCCGCAAGCTTGCGCCCCACCGTGGTCTTGCCCACACCCATCATGCCGACGAGCACCACCGACCGGTCAATTCGCCGGGTCAGAGCCTCAATTTCGGGGCCGGACATTTGATGTTCGTCAAGTTCCATTGAGCCGCGCCTATAGATGCGATAAGCGGCTGTGCAAACCACGCGGCTGACCAATGGGGTTTGCGCGCGAAAACACCGGATGATGACGTGCTAAATCGCAAGGGCGTGCTATTGGCTGTGACGATGGTTCTGGTGGTGGTGGTTGCCGCCGCGTGGCTTGATGGAGGACGTGAGCAGGTGCACGAAATATCGCAGGATCTGCCTTTACCCGGAGCAGCCAAGTGAAGCGCTACAGCCTTTTATTCGGCACAGCTGCATTGCTGACATCGGCGCTGGTGTGGGCGCAGCAAGGGCCAGAATCGGTTCTGCCGCCGGGTTTTGACAAGCCAGCGCCGCGCGAAAAGCCGCGTGCGGTTGAACCTGCCGGTGCGGCTAAGCCCGCTGGCGCTGGCAAACCTGCCAGCGATGGCGCTGGAGTGGCGATAATTGCCCCCGGCACGATTGACCCGGCAGTGGCTGCGCCCGTTGCTTTGCCGGCAAACCTGCCGTCACTCGATAAGCTGGCGACGATGACGCCCGAGCAGCTTACCGCGCTGCTGAGCAATAAACCAAAGATCGACATGCCGCCGGGCGCGCGCCGCGAGATGAAGCACCTCGGCGTCATTGACGCTAGCGAGGGCGGGTTGCCTTCGTGGTCGCTCGCGCGGCAGAATGCCTCGTTGGTTGGCGCGGTTATGGCGGGCAACAACGGTCAGATTATCTCACGCTGGGGACATATTTTGCTGCGGCGGGCGCTATCATCGCGGCTCGATGCACCGGCGGGGATGCAGCCTGCGGACTTCGTCGCGATACGCACCGCGCTGCTTGTGCGGATGGGCGAGGGCCCTGCGGCGCGCGCACTGGTGCAGGATGTTGATGCGGCAAATTATAATCCTCTGCTGACCCAGGCGGCAATCGATGCCTATGCCGCAAGCGGTGATTTCACCGGCGCTTGCCCGATGGTTACCTGGCAGGGCGGCGTGCGCAAAGACCAGCAGTGGCGCGTGATGCAGGCGATTTGCAGCGCTTTTTCCAGCGGCGGCACGCGCGGGATGACCGAGCTTGACCGGATTGCGCCGGGTGGTGGGTTCGAGCGCATCGATTTGTTGCTGGCGCAGAAATATGCAGGCTCAGCCGGGCGGGCGCAGCGGGCTGTTCCCATTGAATGGGACAATGTTCAGGGCATGACCCCGTGGCGCTATGGCCTCACGCTAGCGGTGGGGCTTGAGCCGCCTGCGAGGCTACTCGCCAGTTCGCCTGCTTCGATGCGCGGATATGCGGCGACGTCGCCTGCGGCTTCGCTCACCCTCCGCGCGGCAGCGGCGGATCAGGCGGGAGCGGCGGGCGTACTTTCGAGCGCGGCGATGGTCGATCTGTACAGCCAGCTGTATTCAGCCGGGGGTTCCGGTGATTGGGCAGACCGGGCGGGCGTGTTGCAATCCGCCTATCTGGCGACAGCTCCTGCGGATAGGCTGGCTTCGATTAAGCAATTGTGGGGCACGGAGGGTTCGCCTGACTATTACAGCCGTCAAGTGTTGACCGCCTATGCGGCTGCGCGGTTGCCGGTTGATACCGGCTGGGCAGGTGATGCGCCCGGATTGATCGCTTCGATGCTCGCAGCGGGGCTGGATACCAATGCCCTGAAATGGGGAACAGTCGTGCCCGATGGGAGCGATGGCTGGGCGATGCTGACGTTGGTGCAACCGACGCGCCGCGGCGAAGTGACGAGCGATCAGGTCGCCAACTTTCATAGCAATGACAAGAGCGAGGACGCCCGCCGCACGCAGTTTTTAATTGCCGGTCTGGCCGGGCTGGGACGCCTTCCGGCAAGCAATGCGACGGCGCTGGCCAAGCAATATGCGTTCACGCTTGAGCGCACATCACGCTGGACCACGTTGATCGACAAGGCCGCCGAAGTCGGAAATCCTACGCTGGTTGCACTGCTCGCAGGCGCAGGCATGCAGGGTTCGGGCTGGGACAAGATGACCGCGCGCAACCTGTATCACATCGTCGCGGCGCTCAACCGGGTGGGGCTTGAGGCTGATGCCCGAATGATCGCTGCTGAAGCGGTGGCGCGAGGGTGATCTGAGCGCGGTTATCCCAGATTTTCTCGCGATGCTTTCTGCCGAACGCGGGGCAGCGGCGAATACTATAGCCGCCTATCGCCGCGATCTGGAAGGCGCGGAGGAACTGCTGGGTGATCTACACAGCGCCGATGGCCCAGCGCTGGCATCGCTGGGCAGCGCTTGGGCCGACCTTGCGCCCTCCAGCTTGGCCCGCAAATGTTCGGCGCTGCGACAGTTCTTCGCGTTTTTGCAAGATGAAGGCCTGCGCAAGGACGATCCATCGCCTGCGCTGCCGCGCCCGCGCACCCGTCGCCCGCTACCGCGCCTGCTCTCACACGCTGAAGTGGATGCACTGTTTGCTTTGGCCGAGGCCGAGGCGATGGGCGGACAAGCAGCGGCAGTGCGGATGCTCACCTTGCTAGAACTGCTCTATGGCTCCGGGCTGCGTGCGACCGAGCTGGTTTCCCTGCCGCTTAACGCGGTTCCGCGCGATGCGCCGTTTTTGACCGTGACGGGGAAGGGCGGCGCACAGCGGATGGT
>JAYVNC010000142.1:0-5399 GCA_043758655.1 Novosphingobium sp. | reverse complement strand
CCTACGATAGTAAACTATGGGTGGCCGGGTGGGGGAGCGGGCTGGTGCCGACTCCATTTCAGCCGAGCTGAAACAAACAAATGGCGCCCGCGCCGCCTAGGGCGGAGGAGGGTGCAGCCGCCAGGGGAGGCAGCGCGGGCGCGGAGCCGACCGGGGCGCGAGGGGTGCGCGCGAGGGCCGGTCGGTCATGGGGGAGTTCTGCCTAAGATCAGGTCGAGATCTTGAGCAGCTTGATCGCATCACTATCGAGCACCTGCCCGCCGATACGCTTGGTCGCGTAAAAGTTGACGAAGGGCTTATTGGTATAGGGATCGCGCAGGATCGTCGTCGCGGAACGCTCAGCGATCAGATAGCCATTGCGGAAGTTGCCAAAAGCGATGGGGAACACGTTCGCGGCAACATCGGGCATATCTTCCGCTTCAATCACTGGATAACCAAGCAGGCGCGCCGGCTGGCCTTCCATCAACCCCGGCTGCCACAGGAACGCGCCATCGGCGGCCTTGAGCTTGCGGACCACCGCCAGCGTTGATGAATTCATCACAAACACCGCGCCTTGACGGTGCCCGGCGCGCAGCGAATGCACCAGATCAATCAGCTTGAGCTCAGGCCCGGTATCAAAGCCCGTGGCATTGCCGCTGACGATGAACTGGAGCGTGCCGAATGCGCGGGTGCTGTCGGTGGTTGCGGCAGTCGGGGCGGTAAGGAAGCCCTTGGGCTGATTGGTGCCGGTGCCCGAAATAAACGCTGCACCTTCTGCACGGGCAAATTCCGAAGCGATCTCACCCGGAAGCCAATCTTCGAGCTTGAAGGCAGCATCATCAAGCATCGACTGGCTTGCTGCCGGATTGGCATAAAGCTCACCAAACGGCGGGGCGATTTCAGCAAACTTTGGCGTCTGGGTTTCGGGGCGCGTTGCCGTCTCGCTGACCCAGCCCGAAGCCACCCCGCTGGTGGTGACCAACTTGCGGTAACCGGCGGTGCCAACCTGCACGACCTGCGCAATCGAACGGATCGGGCTGAGCCGCTTGAGCTGCGCGCCGATCATCGCGTCAATCTCACGCGGCACGGCATAGCCGCCATCGGCAGATACTGCACCCGACAGCGATTTCAGCTCGCTAATATCACCGTGGCGCAAATAGCCATCGATGAAGCTTTTGACCTGCATCGACGGCACCGGCGCACCGCCATCAAGCACCGGGCGGGAGGCGGCACGGCTTACTTTTTCGAGCCGCGCTTTCACTTCATCAACATCAGAGCGCAGCGCGCCAATTGCGGTATCGGCCATGTCTTGGCGGGCGAGCAGATCGAACGAATTACCGAGCACATCGGCGTTGGCGTTGGGATCAGAGGGGGTAAGATTATCCATGGGGCAGTTCACCTTTCACAAAAAAGCCGCGCCCCATGGAAAATGGGGGCAGCCGGGGAAATTTGGGGGTTGGAGGTTGATCTATGCCAACAGATGCACCCGCGCGGCGTGCTGCATCGGGTGGGTGACGAGGCTGACTTCGAACAGCTGCACCTCAGTCAAATCACGGACCTTGCCGTCGCTCCGGAACGCGCGGGCGCGGTAGCCGAACGATAGCCCGGTAACCGCGCCGCGCTTCAGCGCCGCCGCCGCACCGCCAACGGCATTATCGATCCGGGCAACAACGCGCAGCCCGCGCTTGTCTTCGGCGATTGTCTCAACCCAGCCGATCCGTAAATCGGGGCGGTGCTGCCACAACAGCGGGTAAGGCGCGGGATGCTCATCAAGGCTTTGGGCAAAAGCTCCGTGTTCGACAATATCACCGCCCGCATCACGCTTGCCAAACAGCGCGGCGTAACCGGCAAAGCGCAGCGGTTTGGGTGACACGCTCATCGCAGCAGGCTCGAATAACCGAAGCGATAGGCAAGCCCGATCAGCAGCACCGCGAGCGCCCCGCGCACCGCCCAGTCAATCACCGCCTTCCACACCGAACGTTTGGCATCGCGCCACGCGGCGAGCAGCTGGCGCAACTCGGAAAGGTCCTCATGCGCCTTTGGATCATCCAACCCCATCCGGGTGAGCACGCGCTCGGCCCCGAGTTCGCTGGCCTCTTCAACAATGGCGCGCAAAGTCACCAGATCGCCGCCACCGCTCGCCGCTTGGGAAATCAGCCGGGCGAGCATGTCTTCATGGTTCATACTTTGTTCCTTGCTTTGCTTGGCGTGACGGGAGACGCAGGCGGAAGCCCTAGCATCGCCCGCTTCTCCTCCTCGCTGAGGAAGCTGGCGGCGCTCACTTGTTGCCACAGCTGTTGCCGGTCATCAGCGAGCGCCGGAATCTGATCGAGATCGACCGCCAAACCGCCTTCCGGAAACCACGTCGCCAGCCCCTCACCCAATGCGGCGAGCGGCAGCAGAGTCAGCCGCCACAGCGCACGGTTGGCCTCGGCATAATTAGCGTGGGTCGAATCGCCCGGAAATCCGAGCAGCATCGGCGGCACGCCGAATGCCAGCGCAATATCGCGCGCCGCCGCCGCCTTCAGCGTGGCAAAATCCATATCCGAGGGCGTCAGCGAAAGTTGCTGCCACTTCAACCCGCCTTCGAGCAGCATCGGCCGTCCAGCATTGCCCTGCCCTGAAAAGGCCCCAGCCAGTTCAGTCTTGAGCCGGTCAAACTGATCAGTAGTCAGCCCTCCCGCTTCGCCGGTATCATAAACCAGCGCGCCTGATGGCCGCGCCGAATTATCGAGCAGCGTGCGGTTCCATGCGCTCGCGGCGTTATGGATCGCCACGGCCTGATCGGCGGCGGACAAACAGCCCGCGCCATAGTGATCGTCCGCCGGGTGAAAATTCTTGATGTGGATCACGTTGGGCGAGGCGTTTTCATCGAGCACCGGGATCGTAAGCACCGTCTCACCCACCCGGTATCCCCACGCGACCGGCCAGCCATCATCGCCCAACACCGCCGTCACCCGCTCGGGCCGCAAGGCGAACAGCTCGACCGGATTGCCCGCGCCGTCCTTCATCACCTGTACCCAGGCGTTGCCGTGGAGCAGCAGCTGCGCCGCGAGCGTTTCGAGCAGCGATTGCCCCGCAGAAGTCGCCGTTACCAGAGCCAGCAGCGCCGGATCAGCATCGCGCAAATGTGCCAGCCCGATCCCTTCCGAAACCAGCCGCACCGCCCGCTGCGCCACCGGATTCTCAACATAAGCCCGGCGCACCGAGGCCTGATAATCAAACGCCTGCCTTGCCGGAAAGGCATCGGCAAAAATCCACGGCGAGGAAAATGTACGCGCCAAAGGCACGCGCCCACCCCCGCCCTTAAAGGCGGAAGCAAGCGACTGGAGGAAGGACATGGGTTGGGCCTTTCGCATCGTAAGTTCAGTCAAACTATGTTCTGTCAAAGCCCCAGCCGAACGCGCGGTGTCGCGCGCGGGGTCAGGCACAGTTCGGTCATCGCCCAGACCAGCGCATCGGCGCGGTCAGGCGATCTTCCCGGTCCTTCATACCCGCCGCCCGCCATCAATCCGCACAGCTCGTCTTCGAGCGCCGGGAAGCATCCGGCGTGGCGAACGCGGCCTGCTTCATAAAGCGCCGCCACAGGTTCCGCGCGGGCGACCTTGCCTTTGCTGGCGTGGACCAGCCGCAGCGGCAGGTTGATTTCCGCCGCGCGCAATACGCTTTCAACCATTGCCCCGCCTTGATTGGCTTCGGCGACCACGCGGTCGGCCTGCCACGCCAGCGCCGCACGAGCGACGGCACGCGCCCATTTTTCCGGACTCGGCTTTGTCACCGACGCATCAGCAAGAACGCGTGCCACGCCATCGTCACCCAGCGCGCAAACGATTATCCCGCAGGCATCGCCGTGCGCCGAGGCCGGAGGATCAACCCCGATCACCGTGCGCACCGGGGCAGACGAGGCGACGCTTTCCCGCGCCACCTCGATCATCGCCCGCGTCCACAAGGCGCCTTCAATGTCTTCGATCAGTTCGCCGTCGAGCTCTTGGCGGCCCAGTAACGACTGACCGTAATCGCGCTTTACCGAACGCACGAAGCCGTTCGGCAGATTGGCGATATTGTCATAAGTGCTGCCGCGCGTCACCGCGATGGCATCATCGCTGAGCAAGCGCCGCATCAGCGGCACTGCGCGCGGTGTGGTAGTCGCCAGCACCTGCGGGTTATCACCCAGCCGCAAGCCCATTTGCAGATTGTCCCACAGCTGGGTGGCACGCTCGCCTGTCTGGCTCCACTTGGCGATCTCATCGCACCAGGCATGGCTGTGCTGCGGCCCGCGCAGGCTTTCTGGCTCGAGCGCAGAATAGAGCGTGGCCTGTGCGCCCGATGCCCAGGTGAGCAGGCGTTTGGATGGTTCGAAATGCGGGCGTTCGCCCCATTTCGCAATCGCCATCAGGCCGCTTTCGCCTTCAACCATAATGCTGCGCGCTTCGCTCAAAGTAGCACCGATCAGAGCGATCCGGGCTTCGCTATCGCTTTCGGCAATCGCGCGGACCCATTCAGCCCCAGCGCGGGTTTTGCCAAAGCCTCGCCCCGCCATGATGATCCACGCCTGCCAATCGCCTCCGGGATCAGTCTGGCCTGGATGCGCCCACAAATACCAATGCGTGCGCAGCGATTTCTGCTGCCGTTCGGTCATCCGCTTGAATTCTTTGCGCCGCTCAGGCGGCTCAAGCGTCATCAAATAGGCGGCGCGCGATTCTGTTTCTTCAATGGCTGACATCGGGCTCGTCCGATGGTGCCGGTGCAAGCAGCTTGGCATTGGCTGCTGAGCGCGCGCGCATCTTGTCAATAAAGGCGTCGATCGAATCGAGCACCGCCTTCTCGTCGCGATTATCGCGCAGTGCGCGCCCACGCGCCACGGTTGCCCGGTGCGCGGCGAGCAGCCGCATGGCATTGGCGTTATCGAATTTGCGCGGCGGGGTTTCGCCCTCGGTTTCCTTAAGTTCTCCCGCGCGCAGCCGGTGCAGCAGGTCCATTTCGAGAATGTCATAGCCTTCACACAGCGCGTCGATCCAGCGGCGGGCAAAGTCAGGCTCGCGGCGGCGCAGGTCATAGACCGATCCGGCGCTGACGCCCGCCGTCTGGCAGGCTTGCGAAACATTGGATGTTTCGGCCAGTGCCTCAAAGAAGATATTGCGCCAATGTGTTGCCAGCTTCACCTTATCTTCTGAGGCAAACTCGCCGCGTGTTGTGCGCACGTCGATGCGGCGCACGCGAATTGTCGCTTTCACCATGGATCACCAGTTCAGTTATGGGGGGAGAGCAACAGTCCGATCCGAATCGGTCTGTCGCGATGTTCCTAATATGTACCTAAACAGCGTGACGATGTCAAGAACAAAGAACCATATTGGTTAGTTATACGAATGCTTGCCGCCGGGTGCGCCCGCCTCTATTGCGCGGTAAGCCTTAAATCTTCC
>JAYVNC010000141.1:0-5408 GCA_043758655.1 Novosphingobium sp. | reverse complement strand
CAAAAGAGACAGCCTTACCAACGGCCGGATTTTACTCCGCCTCGCTCAGCACCGCGCCGGCGTTCCGATGGCCTGTTTTGTCACCGCCGCATCCACTGGAGCGTCATTCCACTGCGCGCCCGCGACAAGCTCCCTTCGCTTCGCTGGGCAGCATATCAGCACCGCCGCGCCGATCGAAGCACCGTCACACGCTGGGCGGCGCTGGGCGGCAATGTTGGGATCGTCACCGGCATGGTTTCAGGCTTGCTTGTGCTCGACCTGGACAACGATGCAGCCATTGCAAAAGCGAAGGACAGAGGCATCCCTGCCACGGTGACCGCCGCCACGGCCAAGGGGATGCACTGCTATTTCGCGCACCCTGGCGGCACGATCGGAAACCGCGCCGGCATCTTCCCCGGTGCGGACGTGCGAGGCGATGGCGGTTACGTTGTCGCACCCGGTTCGATCCACCCAACCGGCGCGCACTACACGTGGATCGAAGCGCCGGATGGAACCGCATTAGCAGCACCACCCGCATGGCTAATGGATGCGCTTGCCACCCCGGCACCCGCCGAACCCCCTAAACGCCCGCTGGAGACTCACACAGCGCGTTCGCGGGCCTTGATGGGAGATTGCACCGCCTATGGCCGCGCTGCCCTGTCTAGCGAGTCTGAGGCGATCCGACGGGCGTTTCGGGGCGCTCAGGAATCGACGCTTAACAATGCAGCGCTCAAAATCGGTGCGCTGGTGGCGGGCAAGGAACTGGCGTTGTCCTATGCCCGCGTCGAACTGGTGCGGGCAGGCATGTGTATGCCGAACCACGACCCGCGCCAGTTGTGGACGCTCTCGACGGTGGCGGCGAAGGTGGATCGTGCGCTTGCCGATGGTGCGGCCGTTCCACGCTCAGCACCGGAACGAACGGGGGTGCACCATGGCTAGTGCTGTTGCAATCCCGTTAATCCAGCCGGGAAGCTTAAGCCCCGAGCGCGGACCGACCGAAGAATCACTCGCCCGCGAATGGGTAGCGCTTCACGGTGAAAACTGGCGGTTCGATCACACCTCGCACAAATGGTTTCATTGGGATGGCCAGCGGTGGGCAAGGGACGACTGCAAGCTTGTCGGCTATTTGACCGGGCAGCATTTGCGGGCGGCTGGTGCAGCGACGAAAACGCCCGGCATTGCGAGCGCAAAAACCCTTCGCGGTATGGAGGCTTTCGCCATCGCGCACCCCGACGTGGCGCTAACCAATGAGCGTTGGGATGCTAATCCGTGGGTTATCGGAACACCTGCCGGAACGGTAGATTTGCGCACTGGCAAGATCCGATCGGCACGGCCTGATGCGCATATCACGAAGCTTGCAGCGGTCTCACCGGGCGATGGCGATCCCGCACTGTGGCTGCGTTTCCTAAACGAAGCGGTGGCCGGCGATCAAGAAATGATCGACTTCCTGCAACGCTGGTGCGGATATTGCCTGACCGGTTCGACGCAAGAGCACGCCTTCGCCTTCATTCACGGCCCCGGCGGCAACGGCAAGTCTGTGTTCCTGAATGCGGTTGCTGGCATCCTTGGCGACTACTCCGTGACCGCCGCAATGGAGACTTTCACGGAAGCGCGCAACGATCGGCACTCGACCGAACTGGCGATGCTGACCGGCGCGCGGTTGGTGACGGCTTCCGAAACCGAACAAGGGCGGCCATTTGCCGAAGCGAAGGTGAAGGCGATCACAGGCGGCGATCCGATCACCGCGCGGTACATGCGGCAGGACAACTTCACCTTCCAGCCGCAATTCAAGCTGATGATTGCGGGCAATCACGCACCGTCATTGCGCAACGTGGATGAAGCCATGCGGCGGCGGCTCAATATCCTGCCCTTCACGGTGAAGCCTGTCAGCCCGGACCCGGACCTTGAAACTAAGTTGCGGGGGGAATGGCCGCAAATCTTCGCCTGGATGATTGCCGGATGCCTTGCCTGGCAAGCGAGCGGGTTGCAGCGCCCGGACGCTGTTGCAGGCGCGACTGAGACCTATTTTGCCGATCAGGACGTGTTCGGCCAATGGCTCGATGACCAGTGCGAACGGTCGCCTGATAAATGGGAGCAACCGGCACCGCTGTTTCGGGCGTGGTGCGATTACGCCAAGGAAGCGGGCGAAGTGCCCGGGAACGTGAAGGACTTCAAGGCTTCGCTGGAGCGGCGCGGTATTCTGCGATCCAAGACCGGTGGACTGAAAATCTATCGCGGTGTCTCGCTTCGCGGTGCAATCCAGTGATTGGGGCCACGAGGGCCACGTGGGGCCACGTTTTCCGGATGACACTTAGGCACGCGCGTGATGTCGATAATAGCGTTTTGGTGGCCCCACGTGGCCCCAATTTTCAAAAGGCACGGTTTTCTGCGGTTTTTGAGAGGCCGTTGGGGCCACGTTGGGGCCACGTCATGGCCCTGCTTTTGATGGCAGGCCGCAGAAGTGAGGGCCGGTCATGACCGATTTTAACGATTTTCGCTTGCGGCTGGCGCTCTTTGGCGAGTGCCGGTTGCGGCGGCGCGACCTTAGCGAAGTGCCATCAACCCCGATTGGCTATGTCCAATTGGAGGGGAAGCCCGACAATGTGACGGTCGCGATCTGGCAGCGCGGGGCGTGGCACACACGCGGCGGCAAACCGATGCGCACCCCCGTTACCGCCTGGTATTCAATCGAGAGGCCCGATGGCAAACCCTTCCCATAACCAGAACCCGCGCGAAGATGGCCAGATTGACCCGGCCACGCTCGACGTAACGGCCAAAGCCAAGCCGCCGCGCAAGCGCAAGCGCCCGCCAGCACCGGACGAACTGCGCGAAGGTGAGGCCAAGGCAACGGCCCGCGCGTTTGCTCGACCCTATCCGCCGGGGATTATGCTGGAGCCAGCCGGGTTCGATCGTGAGTTTTGGACTTCACCCCACAACGATCTGAACCTGTGGCACCTTCAACTTGCCGACGCTTTTGGCACCCGATCGCGGGCGGTCATTTTCACGTTCATGCAGCAGCTTCAGGCGCTCTGCGGAGACAACCATTGGGATGACAAGGCGAAGCAATGGCGGATCAGCGAGGAGGAATATTCTGCGATCCTGGCCATGGTCAGCACGATCAAGCCGCGCGACGAAATGGAGGCAGCGCTAGCTGCTCAGATGGTCGCGGTGCACCTTATGACCATGAAGGTTGCTGCCCGCGCGCTCAAATATGACCACGACACGCAAAGCGCGAGCGTCGCGGCTAAGCTGGCGCGGACCTTCACGATCCAGATGGAAGCCCTTCGCGCGAACCGAACCAAGCGGACCACGGCGCGCCAGTCAATCAAGGTGCGCAAGGAACTGCACCAGCACATTCACTACCACAGGGGGGATGATGGAAACGACCGACAAGCCCAAGGACCGCGCGTCGATGCTGTTGACGAACGCGCCGCTCTGCCAAGCCCGGACGCGAGCGGGCGGGTTGTGCCGATGCCCAGCCGTAAGGGGCAAGGCGCGGTGCAGAATCCACGGCGGGGCTAAAGGCTCTGGCGCACCCGCTGGTGAGCGAAACGGCATGTTCCGGCATGGTGGGCGGACTGTCGAAGCAGTTGCACTGAGGCGATTAGCAAAAGCCTTGCTCAATTCTGTCTAACAGACAACATGAGTCGCATGGTTCAGTTGTATTCAGCGTCCAGAATCTCGGGCACATAACGCAACGTGCTGGGGTTCGCCGCAGAATTGATCGCCGCGCTGTAACACTGCCAGTGCCAACCACCATTTGGTGAGATTATAGAATCTAGCCCTAGATAATATGCGTCACTGAGAACGTCTCGCGACGAGTCGTTTTCGTAGCCCTGTATAGAAAAATGGATTTTCGTAATAGCCTTACGGCCATGATTTACGATTACCAATTTAAGGGGATAGGCGCTATTGCACTGAGGCTTCCCATATGACGCTTGATCGCCAAGGGTTATCACCGGGGGTGTAACCGTTTTTCCATCATCATAGAGCACGAAGGCAGTAAGTTTCGATTTTGCAGGGGGGAAAAACACCGGCTGAATGGCCGATGTCCAAACTAAAATCGCCATGATTGTGCCGATCACCAATGCGATGATCGCGATCACAGCCCGCCAAAGAGTTTCGAGCACCTTTGCCAAAACGTCGCCAACAGTTGTCGGCTGGGTCAGTTTCCCGATGTAGAACGGGCCATTCCAAATCGCTGTTACGATGCGCGGCATGTCCCCCCCTTTTTGCTTGACGCCCGAAGCTATAGTTTTCTGCCCAGCGAGCAAGGTTTCGCTGCACGCATCGAGAATGTTGGCGGACCGCACGCACACGCGCTGGCGACGACCCTTGCCGAATCGTTCCGCATTCGTTCTCATGAACCCATGGGATCAAAGCGCCTCGATAAGATCAGCGACTATAGCCGCCATGGCTTCAACCTTCGCGTGGTCTGCCAAGGGTGCGAGCGCGCGGTGGTGCTCGATAGCCTTGCACTGAGCATGGCCCGATCAAAGGCCAGCAAGAGCCGGGATATGGGCGCAATCGAACGCGACTTGCGTTGCCGGGGCTGTGGATCGCGGCGGTTGAAGTGCGGTCCGGTGGAATTGCTTCCGGGGGGGGCGTAGCTAAGACCCGGCTTAGCAAACGCATGATGCAAAATGCTTGATTGCCTTACTATGCGTTGACGACGCGGCGGTTTCTGCCAGACAAGCGAGGTGAAGCCGTCACCGCCATCGAGAACCGCCCATTCCGACCTCATCGAGATCGTGGTCGGAATTGCCGGGCTTGCTCTTTATGCTCCCCCGCTCATCGCAATCGGGGATGCCTTTTATACTCTCTTTCACCAAACCCGCGACTGGCTGAAAACGGGAAAATGGGTTCCGCATAATCTTTGGGAAGCCGCGATCTATTGGCTTGGCTACACTGAGCAACCTCACCTGAGTTGGGTAGTGCCCGACAAGATTCTCTGGTGGACGTTATCAAGCTCACGATGGCTCTCCATGACAATCATAGGCATTGCCTTGATGGTATTGGAGACATGGCTTTTTATCGTAATCGCTAAAGAGATTGAATTAGTTGCCGAGAGCCGGAAGGCTAAGGATACAGGGACCAAGTAGGCGGCCTGTTTGTCAGGGACATCCGCTTCGGGGGCGAGGCAGGCAATTCAACGGGCGCTGCCAGAAGTTTGACCCGGCGAACGCTCAGCGGGCATTTTGACCGATGATGGCCAAGCAGGATTGTCCCGCTCTGTGGGATCGCACCCGGCTCTAGCGAGCGAGGAATCGGGGAGCGATTTTGGTAATATTCCGGATCGGTAGTAAATAGTTCAATTAAATCAACGCGAATTGGCGGACAGGGTGGGATTCGAACCCACGGTGAGCTTCCACCCACGGCGGTTTTCAAGACCGCTGCAATCGACCACTCTGCCACCTGTCCGCGCGTGG
>JAYVNC010000140.1:0-5435 GCA_043758655.1 Novosphingobium sp. | reverse complement strand
AACCAGATCAAATCACTCATGGCAGCGCCTCCTTGCGCCGCCATTGAATCAACCAATCCTCAATCACGCAAGCACTTTAATAGGTCCTGACCCTAGTTCCCTAGCGCGTCAGGGCTAGGGACATTCGCCTAGATGAAGCGACTTTGCCGCGCTGACAAGCGATTCGATCAAACCTTGCCGCTGTGCCCATGCACATGTGCGCCCCACAGGCAGGCGCCGAGCAGGCACGCGCCGACAAGCTGATGGAGCACGGCCACCCATATCGTCACGCCGCTTATCACCGTGGCAATGCCGAGCAAAATCTGAATTCCGAAGGCCGCGTGAATCGCCACCGAGGCCGAACGCGAGGCGGGGCGAATGCGGCGGGCCAGCACGATCAGCACCGCGACTACAACCCAGGCCCACCAGCGGTGAACGAAGTGCAGCAGAAACGGATCGTAGAAAATCGCATGGGTGAACCCTTGCGACCAATCGACGCCGGCCGGAAACACTTTTCCCATCATCAACGGCCAATCGTTGGCGACATGCCCCGCCCGAAGTCCGGCAACCAGCGCGCCGAGCCCCAACTGGATAAACAGCGCGCCAATTGCCAGTGCGCCCAATCCGGTCAGCGCAGACTTCGCCTGCCCCCGCGCACAGGCGCGCAAATCGAGCGCGGTCCAAACAATCGCGGCAAAGGTGGTGAGCGCCACCAGCAGGTGCGTCGCCAGCCGCAGATGGCTCACCTTCACGTCATGGGTAATGCCCGAGACCACCATCCACCAGCCGATCACCCCCTGCAATCCGCCCAGCGCCAGCAGAACCACCAGCCGCACCTTATAGCCACTGGGTATTTGCCGCTTCACCCAGAACCACACCAGCGGCAGCGCGAAAACCATGCCGACCGAGCGCGCGAGCAAGCGGTGAAGCCATTCCCAGAAAAAGATCGCCTTATAGGTCGCCAGTGTCATTCCCGCCGGACCATTGATCTGGATGAACTGGGGGGTGAGGCGGTAGGCGCCGAATTCGGCCTGCCACTGCGCCTCAGTGAGCGGCGGAATGATCCCGCCAACCGGCTTCCATTCGGTGATCGAAACGCCTGATTCGGTAAGCCGGGTGATCGCACCGATGACCGCAATCCCGGCGATCATCGCCGCGACCAGCCACAGCCAGCGCGCCAGAAGCAAGGGGCGGGCGGTGCCAGTGTCCAAGTCAGCCGTCATCGTTGCGCTCTGCCCCTGCAGCGGCTTTTTCGCAAGGCTCTTATAAGTGCACTCTTGAACCATGTAACATTATAACATACATAGGCCGTGTAATGACCAAGGCCTTCCTCTCGATTCGTAACCGGCTTGACCGCGCGGGCGTCGCCCTTTCAGGGCTTTGTGCCATTCACTGTGTGGCCAGCCTGCTGTTCGTCTCTGTGCTGGGGCTCGGCGGTGAAGTGCTGCTTTCGCCTGCGATCCACCGCGTCGGATTGGCGCTGGCTGTGCTTGTCGGTGCTGTGACCATCGGCATGGGTGTGCGCCGCCATGGCCAGCGCGCGCCGCTGTTTATCGGCGCGGCGGGATTGGCGCTGATGGCCAGTGCAGTCGTAGTCAGCCACGGCGTGCTGGAAGCAGTACTGACGATCTCCGGCGTCGCGCTCGTTGCCACCGCGCACATCAGGAACTTGCGCGCAGTTCGTTGATTGCTATGGCCCGGACAATGTCCGCGCAAATTTCCCTCACCGTAAACGGCGAACCGCGCCGCGCGCCTGCGGGCAGTTCAATCGCCGATCTCGTCGCGCTGATCGGGCTCAACCCGGCCAAGGTTGCGGTTGAGCGCAATGGTGAGATTGCCCGGCGCGGCACCCACGGCGATGTCATGCTTGCCGACGGCGACATTCTCGAAATCGTACATTTTGTTGGCGGAGGTTGATACGTGCCCGAAGATACTTGGCCAAAAGACAGCTGGACCGTTGCCGGCCGCACCTTCACCTCGCGGCTGATAGTAGGCACCGGCAAGTACAAGGACTTCGCGCAGAACGCCGCAGCAGTTGCGGCGAGCGGCGCGGAGATCGTCACCGTGGCGGTGCGCCGGGTTAACGTGACCGATCCCACCGCGCCGATGCTCACCGATTTCATTGACCCCGCCAAGATCACTTATCTTCCCAACACTGCCGGATGCTTCACCGCTGACGACGCGATCCGCACGCTGCGGCTGGCGCGCGAGGCTGGCGGCTGGGATCTGGTCAAACTTGAGGTGCTCGGCGAAGCGCGGACGCTCTACCCCGATATGCGCGAGACGCTGAAGGCCTGCGAAGTGCTGGCGAATGAAGGCTTCGCGCCGATGGTTTATTGCGTCGACGATCCGATTGGTGCCAAGCAGCTGGAAGAAGCAGGCGCGGTGGCGATCATGCCGCTTGGCGCGCCGATTGGTTCTGGTCTCGGCATTCAGAACCGGGTGACAATCCGCCTGATCGTTGAAGGCGCAAAAGTGCCGGTGCTGGTCGATGCCGGTGTTGGCACCGCGAGCGATGCGGCGGTGGCGATGGAGCTCGGCTGCGACGGGGTGCTGATGAACACCGCCATTGCCGAAGCCAAAGACCCGGTCCGCATGGCCTTGGCGATGAAGCTCGCGGTTGAGGCGGGGCGTCACGCCTACCTTTCCGGCCGCATGGGCACGCGGAAATACGCAGATCCCTCTAGCCCCTTGGCCGGGCTAATTTAGCTTTCATGGTTAACGTGATCGTAACCAAGTTCTGGTGATGTGATTCCTGCGGGGGAAATTTCCCCCACGCGATCAGGGAACCAGAACGATGGCCAATACCACCACGTCATCGATGACCATTTCGGAAATGCGCGAATTCGCCAATTTCACCGCGGCTGAGCAGCGTTATATCCGCCGCAGCCTTGATATTGGGCTGGGCCGGCAAGACGCGTTCAAGCTGTGGGCGCGCGATGCCGAAGAAAATGCGGCGATCCGCAGCCAATATGTCGCCTATCAGGAACTCAAAGTGCTGCGCGGTGCGATGCCGTGTGAAACCGGGTTTGAGGGCGTTGAGGATTACATCGGCAAGCTGGTGCGCGTCTCCGCCTTCGATCTGGCGCAAGACCGGCTGACCTGCTTCTCCTCCTACCGCTTCCTCTACGAGCGCCTGCTCGGCCCCGACGTGCGCCCGTGGCTGCCATCCGCGTTCTGCGGCGCAGCGGCGCTGCCCCAAATCAACCCATCGCGGCGTAAGGTTCTGCTTCAGTCGATATCTGAGGCCGCCGCGACCGCCCCAGGCTGGTCAGCCCGCGCACCAAGCTTTTATCCGGAGTGGGTGGATAAAGAGGCGGCTTGAGGGTGGGCTTGCTGACAAGGACGCTGTCGATCATACAGGGCAAATGCCTCTTGAATTAAAGCCATTTGAAAAAGCAATTGCGCGCCTCGAAGAAGGGTTAGCTCGTCACCAGCGAGAGCCGTTTGACGAACAGCTGCGCGACGGGCTGATTCAGCGATTCGAATTTACCTACGATCTCGCCCCCAAAGTGTTGCGCCGGGCGCTGGATGAAATAGCAGATACGCCCGGTGAGGTCGATATGATGACCTTTCCTACCCTGATCAGGACGGGTTGGGAACAGGGCATGCTCAAAGGTGGTTGGCCAGCTTGGCATGGCTTCCGTGATATGAGGAACATCACGTCACACCTATATGATGAAGCCAAGGCCATCGAAGTTGCCGCAAAAATTCCCGCATTTCTTGAAGAAGTGCAAAGCCTTTTGCATCAGTTGAAACAGCGGACGGCGCAATGACGTCGGCGGCAACCCTAGCCGTCTCGTCGGACGAGCTTGGCATTGTAAAAGACATCCTGTCGCGCATCCTGCCGCCGGGTTACCGAACCTACGCCTTCGGCAGCCGCGCTACGGGTATCAGGCTTAAGCCATGGTCCGATCTCGATCTGGTGATCGAAGGCCCTGAAAGATTGTCATTTACTCTTTCAGGACAGCTGCGCGAAGAGTTCGACGAATCGCTGCTACCGTGGAAGGTCGATATTGTTGACCGAACGGCGGTGAGCGAGGCATTCGGGAAGATCGTTGATGCGGACAAGGTGGAATTGGGTTGAGGTGATGGACACAAAATCTAGCTTTGCTCTTCTCGCCCTCGCGATGATCCGCTAGGCCCGATACAACCCATCCAGCCTTTCCCCATACCGCGCCTTCAGCTTGTGCCGCCGGATCTTCAAGCTCGGGGTCATTTCTTCGTTGTCGATCGTGAACGCCTCATCGGCGAAGGCGAACTGGCGGATTCTTTCGATCACTGAGACATCGCCGTTGACCCGGTCGATGGCCGCGCGAACGGCGGTGCGGAAGGCGGGGAGTTTTTCCAGCGCCTTGAGATCAAACTTCTCGCCCTCAGCCCGCGCCCATTCGAGCGCCCATTCGGCGTCGGGAACGATCAGCGCGACAAGGTGCGGCCGCGCATCGCCCGCCACCATTGCTTGGCCAATTTCTGGCTGCAACGTCAGCATGCCTTCGATCCGCTGCGGTGAGACATTGTCGCCCTTGTCGTTAACGATCATGTCCTTCTTGCGGTCAGTGATCTTGATCCGGCCCTTGTCATCAAAATGGCCAATATCGCCGGTGTGCAGCCACACTTTGCCATCCGCGTCGGTTTCGAGAACGTTCGCGGTTTCGGCATCGTTGCGCCAGTATCCGTGCATCACCAACTCGCCGCGCACAAGGATTTCGCCATCGTCGGCAAAGCGCAGTTCAACCCCGCGCATCGGCGGGCCCACGGTATCCATCTTGATACCCGCTGCCGGGCGGTTGCACGAGATTACCGGGCCCGATTCGGTCTGGCCATAACCTTGCAGCATAGTGAGGCCCATTGAATCGAAAAACACGCCGATGCTGGGGTTGAGCGGCGCGCCGCCGGAAACCATCGCCTTGAGCCGTCCGCCGAATTTGGCGCGGATTTTGGGCCGCAGCGTACGTTCGAGTATCAGGTCCATTGGCTTGTCGAACAGGCGGCCCCGGCCCTCTGCTTTGGTGCGACCAATCGCCAGCGCGCGCTCCAGCATGTAATTGGCGACGCGGCCCTGCTTCTCAATCTGCTTGATAATCCGCGCGCGCAGCACTTCGAACAGGCGGGGGACGACAACCATGATCGTTGGGCGCACTTCTTCGATGTTGCTGGCGAGCTTTTCGAGCCCTTCGGCATACCAAATCTGAGCGCCCATGCCGATTGGCAGGAACTGGCCGCCGGTGTGCTCATAGGAGTGGGAGAGCGGCAGGAACGAGAGGAACAGCTCATCATCCCAGCCGAAATCGTCGGCAAGGATTCGCGCCGCGCCATCAACATTGCACAGGATCATGCCGTGGTGCTGCTTGACCCCGCGCGGCGCTCCGCCGGTGCCGCTGGTATAGATCACACAAGCCAGGTCATCGCGGGTGATCTTGGCCACCCGTTCATTGACCGCCGCGCGCGCCGCG
>JAYVNC010000139.1:0-16067 GCA_043758655.1 Novosphingobium sp. | reverse complement strand
TGCCGTGGAAATGCGCGCGCTCGCTCATCGGCAGCATCCAAGCAACGCCGCGCCGGTAAAGGCGTGGTTCGGCAGCAATGTAGATACCGAGCACCAGAACCAGCAGGATTGTAGCAGCTCCGCCAATCAGCCCGCCGACGACAGAGGTGATCTGGCCAACCCCGCTCATCGCCTGCTCGACCACGCTTTGCACGCCCTTGGCATCAAGCTTGCCGATCCGCGCAGGATCAATCCGCATACCGTGAGCATTGAGCCAGTGCAGCCCGCGCGCAACCTGCGCGGAAATAATGCCGGGAAGCTGCGCCGCTTGATCGGCGATCTGGCTACCGGCAAAAGTCACCGTCCACGCGAGGAAGGCGGCGGCGGCAAGGATGACCATGGTTACCCGCCAAACCCGCGGGATTGGCAGAACGCGGCCCAGCAATCTTGCTCCGCCATCGATCATCGCAGCAAACACCAGCCCGCCAAAGATCACCATCAGCGGATCGGCAAGGATGACCAACAACGCGGCGGCCCCGGCGACGCCGATCCACACCGCCGCGCGCTTCATTTCGCCGCGCAGTTCTGCGTCGTAATAGTCCGCCGGTCCGGCCATGCGGGCGCGGGTTGGTGGTGGTTGTTCGCTCGGTTCGGAGGACTTCTTGCTCATGGACGGCGGCCCTGATCGACGATGGGTGGGCGCAGGCTGCTCCACGCGCGGCCCGAACGCAAGGCTCCCCACCAGGTTAGCGGATTCCAGCTCTCTTTGCCGTTGAGCGAAAAGGTGAGGAATTCAGCGCGCCCACCGATGTCAGACAGCGGCACCGGGCCGCCGAGGCCGTTTCCGATTGTCGGCACGCGGCTGTCCGCCGAATGATCGCGGTTATCGCCCATCAGGAATACATGGCCTTCTGGAACGGTGATCTCGGCCATATTGTCAGTGTCTTTTTCGTCGGTGTCGAAGGTCAGGTAGGTTGCACCGTTAGGCAATGTCTCGCGGTAAGTCGGCACCTCGATGACGTCACTCCCATCGGCCAGTCTCACTGGCGCGGTGCCGAATTCGGTGTAGCAATATTCGGGGCCGTTCCCGTTTTCGCAGCGCAGCGGAGGATCGGTCGGTATGCGCAATGGTGGCTCCATCATTCGCGGCACTGGCTTCCCGTTAAGGATCACTTGGCCGTGCACCAGCGCGATGCGGTCTCCCGGCAGGCCGATCACCCGCTTGATAAGGTCTTCCTTGCGGTTCGGCGGAACCACGATCACCACATCGCCATATTCGGGCGTGCGGCCAAGAATTCGCCAAGTGCCGCGCGGCAGCAAGTGAAAGCTCGCCGATGACCAGTTCCAGCCATAGGGATATTTCGAAACCACCAGCCGGTCACCCACCAGCAGCCCCGGCATCATCGAGATTGACGGGATGTAGAACGGTTTGGCGATAAAGCTGTGGAAGCCCAGCACAGCGAGTAGCATCAGCACCAGCCCGCGCAATTCGCCGAGCCAATCAACCTTTTCTTTCGCTTTTGCAGCCTCGGTCTCGGCTAGAGCGGGGGCATCGTTGATCTCAGGAATATCGCTCATAAAGGCCTTGCTTCGATCACGACAAAGGCCTGCGCCCATGGGTGATCATCGGTGAGTGTCAGGTGAACGACGGCGCTGTAGCCATCGGGGGTGATCGCTTGCAAGCGCAAGGCCGCGCCGCCGGTGAGCGCCAAAGTCGGTGCGCCGCTTTTGGCATTGACCACGCCGATGTCTTTCATGAACACCCCGGCCTTAAATCCGGTGCCGACCGCCTTGGAAAACGCCTCCTTGGCGGCGAAGCGTTTGGCGAGGGTGCCGGCCTTGGTATAGGGGCGGCGGGCGGCCTTGGCGCGTTCGGTTTCGGTGAACACGCGCAGCTCAAACCGCTCACCAAAACGGTCGAGCGAGGCTTGGATCCGCTCAATGTTGCAGAGGTCTGAGCCCATTCCGATAATCATCCGATCATCCTGAGCCTGTCGAAGGATGCGCCGCATCCATCAAATCGCGCATCCGCCTAACAGCACTTTCCAGCCCGACAAAAATAGCCTCGCCCACCAGATAGTGCCCGATGTTGAGTTCGGCGAACTGCGGGATTGCCGCAACGGCCTGGACGTTTTCATAGGTTAGCCCGTGCCCTGCGTGAGGCTCGATACCGTTCTTTACTGCGAGCGCGGCCATGTCCGACAGGCGTTGCAGCTCAACCCCCTGCGCGTCACCCACCGCATGCGCATACTCGCCAGTATGAAACTCCACCACCGGCACGCCGAGCCTCATCGCGGCCTCAACCTGGTGCACAACTGGCGCAATGAACAGCGAAACGCGTATGCCAGCGTCACTCAGGCGCGCAACAATCGGTGCGAGGCGGTTGTGCTGCCCGGCAGCATCGAGCCCGCCCTCGGTTGTCCGCTCCTCGCGCCGCTCGGGAACGATGCAGGCGGCGTACGGCATGTGGCGCAGGGCGATCTCGACCATCTCGTCGGTCGCCGCCATTTCGAGGTTGAGCGGCAAGCTAGTTGCTGCCTGAATGCGCGCTAGGTCTTCGTCGCGGATGTGGCGGCGGTCTTCGCGCAAATGTGCGGTGATGCCGTCGCCGCCTACAGCCGCGACGATCTGTGCCGCGCGCACCGGATCGGGATGATCGCCGCCGCGCGCGTTGCGGATCGTCGCTACGTGATCGATGTTCACACCCAGACGGAGACGCGGAGGGATCATGCCGCTTCCCGGCTCCCCGGCTTAGTGACCGGCACCGCTGCCAGATCTTCCGGCATTTCGCCCTCAGTATAGGTCGGGAAATTGAGCGCGATCAGCACGTGGAACGGCACGCCGAGATCGGCGCTTCCAGCCGAGCGATCAACCAGCGCGGCAGCAGCGATAACTTCACCGCCCGCTTCGGTGATAGCGGCAATAGCCTCGCGGCCTGATAGCCCGGTGGTGACCACGTCTTCAACCATCAGCACCTTGTCGCCCGGTTCGAGCGAAAAACCGCGGCGCAGTTCAAATGTGCCGGTGGGTCGTTCAACGAACATCGCCTCAACCCCCAGCGCGCGGCCCATCTCATGCCCGATAATCACGCCGCCCATTGCCGGGCTGACCACCTTGGTAATCGCCTTGCGGATTTCACGCGGCAGCGATGCGGCGAGCGCAGCGGCGAGGCGGGTGGCGCGCGCCGGGTCCATCAAAACCCGTGCGCATTGTAGATAATGCGCGGAGTGTCGGCCCGACGAAAGCAGAAAATGGCCTTCGAGCAAGGCTTTGCTGGCGCGAAACTCGGCCAGAACCGCTTCTTCGGGCATCTTTGGGGTAACTCCGGAACGCTGGCCAAGGTCATTTCGGGGCATGGGATTGCCACGCCGCGAAAATATTCCCCTAGAGGCGCTTGAGGTGCCCCGCAAGCGCGCGTATAGGCCCGTCCAAATCGTCCTTAGCGGGGCGTGCAGGGGTCACTATCGGGCGCACTCTTGCAGGCAATGGCGCAAGCATTGGAAAAGCGGGAAAGCTGAGCAGTGATGACATTTGGCGATAAGGCCCGCACTGCGGGTTCGGCCTTGAAGGCTGTTGGAATTACGAGCGGAGTTGCAGTGGCTTACGGGCTAACTTCGGTTGCAGCCATGGCCAAGGTTGCCGTGGTGGCACCCGTTACGGCGGCAAGCGAAGCAGCGTCTGGGGGCTACGTCCCGATGACTCCGACCCCGGGAATCGGCATGCCGGTTGATGGCGGCATTGGCTTTCAGAAACAGTTTTCACCCACTGGTGAATATGCGGTGTGGATGCACAATTCGCTGTTGATGCCGATTATTACGGCGATGAGCGTGTTTGTTTTGGGCCTGCTGCTGTGGGTTGTGCTGCGTTACAACAAGCGCGCTAATCCAGTGGCATCAAAAGTTAGCCACAATGCGCTCCTCGAAGTTCTGTGGACGCTGCTGCCGATCCTGATCCTTGTCGGCATTTCGGTTCCGTCGATCAGTCTGCTCGCCAAGCAGTTCAAGCCCGCGCCGGACAACGCGCTTACGGTGAAGGCCACGGGCAACCAGTGGTTCTGGACCTATAGCTATCCTGATAACGGCGGGATCGAAGTGATCTCCTACATGCTCAACCTGAAGGACCAGCCGGAAATCAACTCGGGCGTTCGCGTGGTTGGCTCAAAGCCTTATGACGGCCCCGCTCACCTTGAAGCGGACAACCGCATGGTGCTGCCAGTGGGCGAGCCGATTCGCATTCAAACCACCGGCGCTGACGTGATCCATGCCTTCGCGGTGCCTGCGCTGTGGTTCAAGCTTGATGCGGTTCCCGGCCGGATTAATGAGAAGGTGCTGTTCATCGAAAAGCCCGGCGTTTATTACGGCCAGTGCTCGGAACTGTGCGGTGCGCGGCATGGTTATATGCCAATCGCTGTTGAAGCTCTGCCGCGCGCGCAATTCAACGCTTGGGTACTGAGCCATTCGGGCGGCATGATCGATCATCAGCCAAAGCCGGTGGTTGCTGCACCCGAAGCAGGCGCTTCTGCTCCGGCGGTTGACGCATCGGCAGCACCTGTTGCTGAGGCTTCCGCTCCCGCCGCTTCCGCATCCAAGGCGCCCGGCGCCTGAGCTCTTCCTGAGCCCCCATTGCATACAAGGCTAGATACATGGACACTACGCTCACCGCAGATCATGGACATGACCATGGCCCCGCACATGATCATGTGCATGACCATAAGCCGGCGTTTTTCGCCCGCTGGTTCATGTCGACCAACCACAAGGACATCGGGACGCTGTACCTGATCTTCGCGATCTGCGCGGGGATCATCGGTGGGGCTTTTTCGGGCATGATGCGCGCCGAATTGTCTGCACCCGGCATCCAGTATCTCGGCACTTTTGCCCATTGGTTTGGCGTCGCCAACCCTAGCTTCGATGAGCAACTCCATCTGTGGAATGTGCTGATAACCGCGCACGGCCTCATCATGGTGTTCTTTATGGTGATGCCGGCGATGATCGGCGGATTTGGTAACTGGTTCGTGCCGCTGATGATCGGCGCGCCTGATATGGCCTTCCCGCGGATGAACAACATCTCGTTCTGGCTCACCGTGGCTGGCTTCTGCTCGCTGATGATGTCAGCCTTTGTACCCGGCGGCACGGGTCAGGGCGCTGGTATCGGCTGGACGGCCTACGCTCCGCTTTCAACCTCGGGCTCTTCGGGCCCGGCGGTCGATTTCGCGATTTTCTCGCTTCATTTGGCGGGCGCTGGCTCGATCATGGGCGCGATCAACTTTATCACCACAATCTTTAACATGCGCGCACCGGGCATGACGCTGCATAAAATGCCGCTGTTCGTCTGGTCGATTTTGGTCACGGCATTCCTGCTGCTGCTGGCGCTGCCGGTTCTGGCTGCGGCGATCACCATGCTGATTACCGATCGCCATTTTCAGACCACGTTCTTCGATGCGGCGGGCGGCGGCGATCCGGTGCTGTTCCAGCATCTGTTCTGGTTCTTCGGACACCCTGAGGTTTACATTATGATCCTGCCGGGCTTCGGCATGATCAGCCAGATCATCTCAACCTTCTCGAAGAAGCCGGTGTTCGGCTATCTCGGCATGGCCTATGCGATGGTTGCGATCGGCGTGGTTGGCTTCATCGTTTGGGCGCACCACATGTACACCACCGGGCTTTCGGTAAACACCAAGATGTACTTCACCATCGCCACCATGGTTATCGCGGTGCCAACTGGCATCAAGATCTTCTCGTGGATCGCGACGATGTGGGGTGGCAGCCTTGAATTCAAGTCGCCGCTGATCTGGGCGATGGGCTTCATCTTCCTGTTCACCGTTGGCGGCGTGACCGGCGTGGTCCTCGCCAATGGCGGCATCGATGATTACTTCCAGGATGGCTATTATGTGGTGGCGCATTTCCACTACGTGCTATCATTGGGGGCGGTGACGTCGCTGTTTGCCGGATTCTATTACTGGTTCCCGAAGATGTGCGGACGCATGCATTCAGAGCTGCTTTCCTACATCCACTTCGCGATCTTCTTTGTCGGCGTGAACTTGATCTTTTTCCCGATGCACTTCCTTGGGATGCAGGGAATGCCGCGCCGCTATCCTGATTATGTTGAGGCCTATGCCCACTGGAACCATGTCGCCACCATTGGCTATATGGTCATGGCGTTCTCGATGGTGATCTTCTTCATCAACGTGATCTACACGCTGACCATGGGCAAGAAGGCAGCCGCCAATTACTGGGGCGAAGGCGCGACGACGCTGGAGTGGACACTCTCCAGCCCGCCGCCGTTCCACCAGTTCGAAACGCTGCCGATTATTGAAGATGATGGGCATCATTGAACACATAAGTTAGCCGAATAGCAAAAGGCCTCGGAGGGAAACTTCCGGGGCCTTTTTTGTTTGGGCTGGGGATCCGCATTTCCCTTCCCTCTACCCATCGGGGAGAGGGTACGCAGGCTTGGCGGCTCGCCGCCTAGCCGAAGTTGGTGTGGGGGGGGTGAGCGCGCAAATGTAGAACCCCCACACCCAGCTGCGCTAGGCCCCGTAGGGCCAAGCTACGCTATCTCTCCCCGCCGGGTAGAGGGGAAAAGGTGGTGAGGGCGTGTCGCAGAGCTAAACGCACGCCATCGTCAATCCATCCCCCCTTTCCCCGCTTCCCCTCGCGCCGGGACAGGCCTATAGGCGCGGGAAATGGCATCTGCTCCAACCCGCCCGCTCCCCGCCGAATGGCGTGATTTCTTCTCGCTGACCAAGCCGGGGGTGATCAGCCTGGTGGTGTTTACCGGGCTGTGCGGGCTGATTGCCGCGCCGGTCCGCATCCACCCGGTGCTCGCCTTCACCGCGATCCTGTGCATTGCGCTGGGAGCGGGCGGATCGGCGGCACTCAATCAGTGGTGGGAGGCTGATCTTGATGCAGGAATGAAGCGCACCAAAAATCGCCCGATCCCCGCAGGCCGCATGGACCCGACCGTGGCGCGCGATTTCGGCATTGGGTTGTCGGTGGCATCGGTGCTGATAATGGGGCTGGTGATCAATTGGCTCGCCGCCGCGATCCTCGCCGTGTCGATTTTCTATTACGCGGTGGTCTATACCATCTGGCTGAAGCCGCGCACCCCGCAGAACATCGTTATCGGTGGCGGCGCAGGGGCTTTTCCGCCGCTGATCGGCTGGGTCGCGGCGACCGGGCATATCACGCTGATGCCGGTGGTGCTGTTCGCGATCATCTTCATGTGGACCCCCCCGCACTTTTGGGCACTGGCGCTGTTCATCCAGTCTGACTACGCTAAGGTTGGCATTCCGATGATGCCTGTGGTGGCGGGGGAAACCTCGACCCGGCGGCAAATTTTGGTCTATGCCGTGTTGCTGCTGCCGCTAAGCTTGGTGCCGTGGTGGATTGGTGGGACGGGGATGATTTATGGTATCTCCGCGCTGCTGCTGTCTGCGCTGTTCGTCGGCTTTTCGGTTCCGGTTGGCCTGCGCAGCCGGTCGGGCGAGGACGATGCGATGAAGCCCGAAAAACGTTTGTTCAAATATTCGATCCTCTATCTTTTCGCCCTGTTCACCGCGCTGGTTGCCGACCGGCTGATCCTCGGCCAAGGAATTGCAGCATGACCGATCCCCTGAAAACCTCTGCTGATAGCGAAGCCCAGCGCAAGACGATTATCCAGACGCGCAACCGCGTGATGGCGCTGGCGCTGTTGGGTTTCGTCGTGCTGTTCTTTGCGATCACCATCGTTAAATTCCGCGTCTGATCGAATTGCGACGTGTGATGTTGCCAAAACGGAACCGCAAAGTTGCCCTGATGGCAGCGGCATTCGCGCTCGTCATGCTGGGGCTTGGGTTCGCCTCGGTGCCGCTTTACCGCCTGTTCTGTCAGGTCACCGGCTTCGGCGGCACCACCCAGCGCGCAAGCGAGGCTCAGGCTGCGTCGGTCAGGGTGCTGGCGCAAACCATCGAGGTGCGCTTTGATGCCAATGTCGATCGCGGCCTCGCATGGAAATTCGCGCCCGAGGTGGTCAGCCAGACGGTGCATATCGGCAGCCGCACCTTGGCGATCTTCAAGGCCAAGAACCTTTCCAATCACAGCATCACCGGCCGCGCCAGCTTCAACGTTTCGCCCGATGAAGTCGGCAAGTATTTCACCAAGACTCAGTGCTTCTGCTTCACCGAGCAAACCTTGGCTGCGGGGCAGGAAGTGCGGATGCCGGTGGTCTATTATGTCGACCCCGACATCTTGAAGGATGATGAGGCGAAACGGGTCACCCAGATTACGCTGAGCTATAGTTTCCACGAGGTTCGCGGGCCAAATGCGAAGACCAGCGCAAACGCTCTGGACCCCGCCGCCCCGGCACGATAAGGGGCAGGCAAATCCATTCCCGTCGGCGCTGCTGGCGGGTTAGCTACACAGGGCACAAGGACCGATCATGGCCGGGACCAAGAACCACGATTACCACATTCTGCCGACCGATCCGATGCCGTTCATCTGCACCGCAGGCGCGCTGGCGTTCACCTCGGGCATGGTGCTTTACATGAACAAAATGCCCGGCGGCAAGTTCCTGCCGTGGCTGGGTATGGCGATTTTGCTTGGTGGGCTGTTCCAGTGGTTCACCAATATCGTCAAGGAAGCCCACGCGGGCGATCACACCCCGGTGGTGCAGCTGCATCAGCGGTATGGCATGATCCTGTTCATCGCTTCGGAAGTGATGTTCTTCTTCGGCTGGTTTTGGGCCTTCTTTGATTTCTCGCTGTTCCCCAGCAAGATTGCCGAAGTGATCGGCGGACAGTGGCCGCCAAAGGAGATGGAGGCGGTGCTCAATGCCTTTGATCTGCCGCTGCTCAACACGCTGATCCTGCTGTGCTCGGGCACCACGGTAACCTGGGCGCACCACTGCCTGATCCATGGTGATCGCGAAGGGCTCAAAAAGGGCCTGTGGGCGACGATCCTGCTCGGCATGCTGTTCACCGCAATTCAGGCATTTGAATACTATCATGCGCCGTTCCCCTTCGGTAAAAACACCTATGGTTCGGCGTTCTACATGGCGACTGGGTTCCACGGCTTCCATGTTATTATCGGCACAATCATGCTGATCGTCTGCCTCAAGCGCGCCTACAACGGCGATTTCACCCCGCGCCAGCATTTCGGTTTTGAAGCGGCGGCGTGGTATTGGCACTTCGTTGACGTGGTCTGGCTGTTCCTGTTCGTGGCGATCTATGTTTGGGGCAACTGGGGATTTGCGGTCGAGTAAATGACCACGCCGGAGCTTTCCGAATCAAAAGGGCAGCCGAGTATAACTCGCGCTGCCCTTTTCGCGCTATGCCCCAAGTGCGGGTCGAAAGGGCTGTTTAACGGCCTGACCCAATTTGCCGATAAATGCCCGAAGTGCGGGCTGAACTATTCCGAGTTCAATGTTGGCGATGGCCCGGCGGCTTTCCTTACGCTCATCATCGGTGCGCTGGTGGCGACGCTGGCGATTCTGGTCGAGCTGAAGTTTGAGCCGCCGTTTTGGGTTCACGCAGTGCTGTGGATTCCGATTACCAGCGGTGCCGTGATCTGGGGGCTTCGTGCGGCCAAGGCTGTATTGCTCGTGGCCGAGTTTCGGCGATCAGCAGGAGAAGGCAAAGTGAAGGACCAATGATACGCAGGGTGCCGATTGTTCCGACTATTGTGGTGCTGATCGCCGTGGCGCTGATGGTGCGGCTGGGGTTCTGGCAGCTTGACCGCCTGCACCAGAAGGAGGCGCTGCTAACACGCTATGCGGCGGCGCAGGCGATGAATTCGGACGCGCCATTCCCGCGCGATGCCGCATCGGCGGCGCCGCTGCTCTATCGCCACGCGACGCTAAACTGCCTGCGCGCGAGCAAGCCAAGCGTGATTGCGGGACGTAACACCCGCAGCGAATCGGGCATGGCGCACACTGCAATTTGCGCCCGCAGTGATGGCGGCGAGGCCCTAGTGGTGCTCGGTTGGTCGCGCTCTCCGGCTGAGGCAGCGTGGGCCGGCGGTGCCATCTCCGGTGTCGTCGCACCCGGCCCCAGACTGGTTGCCGATCCGCCTGTTGCAGGGCTCGAGGCCAATGCCCGGCCGGACCCAACTGACCTGCCGAACAACCATTTGTCCTACGCCGTGCAGTGGTTCCTCTTCGCAGCGACTGCGCTGGTGATCTATGGGCTGGCGCTGCGGAAGCGGCTGAAGGGCTGATGCCTCCTCGCCGTAAGGCGAAGAAAAAGAATAAATTTGGTTCGCGCAGAGGCGCAGAGGCGCAAAGAGATTGCGCGCGGACATAGCGTTTCGCGCCTCTTCAACGGCGCAATCTTTCGCAGCGTTCGAATTTACAAATGGCTTCGCCAAAGGCGCTGCACCTCTGCGCCTCTGCGCCTCTGCGCGAATCCTCTTTCATCTCCCAACCCCAAACCATTGCCACTTCGTCTGCGCGGCGCTAACCGCGCGCATCATGGAATATATCTCGACCCGCGGTGGCGCTCCGGCGCTTGATTTTGCTGGCGCCACGCTGGCTGGCCTCGCTTCCGATGGCGGGCTTTATCTGCCGCGTGAGTGGCCGCGCTTCACCGATGACGAGATCGCAGCGATGGCCGGACTGCCCTATGCTGAACTCGCGGCGAAGGTGATGCAGCCGTTTGTTGGCGATTGCCTGACACCAGAACGCCTGCTCGAACTCAGCCGTATCGCCTATGGCCGCTTCTCGCACACCGCTGTGACGCCGCTGGTGCAGATCGATTCGCAGCACTGGCTGCTCGAACTGTTTCACGGGCCGACGCTGGCGTTCAAGGACGTGGCGCTGCAATTGCTCGGGCTGCTCTTTGAAGAATTCCTCGGACGAACCGGGCAAAACTTGACTATCGTGGGCGCGACCTCGGGCGACACTGGATCGGCAGCGATTGATGCAGTAGCAGGCCGCGACGGGATCAATATTTTCATGATCCACCCGCGCGGCCGGGTGAGCGATGTGCAGCGCCGCCAGATGACTACGGTGCTCGCGCCCAACGTTCACAACATCGCCATCGAGGGGTCGTTTGACGATGCCCAGGCGATGGTCAAACGCATGTTCAATGATCCGGTGATGACCGGGCGGTTCAATATCGGCGCGGTCAATTCGATCAACTGGGCGCGGCTGATGGCGCAGGTGGTCTATTATTTCGCCGCCGCGCTGCAAATCGGTGCGCCGCAACGCAAGGTCGCTTTCTCGGTCCCAACAGGCAATTTCGGTGACGTGTTTGCGGGTTATGTCGCGGCGCAGATGGGCCTGCCGATTGAGCGATTGATCGTCGCAACCAACGTCAACGATATCCTCCACCGCGCGCTGTCAACTGGCGACTATTCGCAAGGCACAGTGACGCCCACCGCCGCACCTTCGATGGACATTCAGGTTTCTTCGAACTTTGAACGCCTGCTGTTCGATCTTGGCGGCCGCAATGGTGTGGCCTTGGCTGAGCAAATGCGCGGATTTGAATCCTCCAAGTCCATGCAGCTTACCAATGCACAGCGTGAAGGCGCAGCAGCTCTGTTCACCAGTGCGCGCGCCGATGCTTCGGACATGGCCGGCGCAATCCGATGGGGCTGGGAGCATTGCGGCGAGATGATCGATCCGCACACCGCCTGCGGGCTGTTTGCCGCGCGCGCGTCGGGGCTTCCCGCTGAGGTTCCCGTGGTCACCCTCGCCACTGCCCACCCGGCGAAATTTGGCGACGCGGTTGAGCGTGCTACCGGCCACCGCCCGGCCTTGCCAGCGCGCGTCGGTGACCTGTTCGAACGCGAAGAACGGTTTGCCGAAATGGCGGGCGACTATGATGTCGTCGCCGAATATATCACCGCGCGGGCGGTGACGAAGGGGTGATGGCCACGCTTGCGCCCGATCCGCTGATCTTGAGCGGCGGCGGCTGGGCCGATTACGGCCTCGTCGATTCGGGCCATGGGCGAAAGCTCGAACGCTACGGCGCCTTTCAATTCATCCGCCCCGAGCCGCAGGCGATGTGGTCGCCCCGGCTTGAGCAATGGCAGGCGCACGGTGAATTTGTCCCAGCGTCCGATGACGACGGAGGCGGCCGCTGGCATTTTGATCAACCGGTGCCGCCAGATGGCTGGCCGCTGGCGCGCGGGCCAGTGAAGTTCACCGCGCAATGCACACCATTTCGCCATCTGGGGTTCTTTCCGGACATGGCCCCGGTGTGGGATTGGATGGGGGAGCAGCTTGCTCCCTTCCCCTTCAGGGGAGGGGCTGGGGGTGGGGGTTCTCCGCTGGACGCAACCTTGGCGAGTGGGGACAGCCCCCACCCCAACCCCTCCCCTGAAGAGGAGGGACTTAAGACCCTCAACCTATTCGGTTACACCGGCGTCGGCACGCTATCGCTGTCCGAATACGGACCTGTCACCCACGTCGATGCCTCTAAAAAATCGGTCGCCCAAGCGCGCGAAAACGCCGCACTATCGGGCATGAGTGATCGCCCGGTGCGCTGGATCATTGATGATGCGGCAAAATTCACCGCGCGCGAGGTGCGGCGCGGGCGGCGCTATGACGGGATCATCCTCGATCCGCCCAAGTTCGGGCGCGGGCCGGAAGGCGAGGTTTGGCGGCTCGAAGATCACCTCGCGCCGCTGGTGCGCGATTGCCGCGCTCTGCTCGATGAAAACAGCCGCTTCTTGTTCCTCACAGTTTATGCGGTGCGCATGTCATCGCTGGCGCTCGCCGGGCTGCTCGCCGAGCACTTTGCCGACCTTCCGGGTACTATCGAGCACGGCGATTTGGCGGTGCGCGAAGATGCGGTCCTTTTACAGGCTCAGGATGAGCGGATTGAGGGCCGTCTTCTTCCCACCGCAATATTTGCGCGGTGGCGTTGCTAATCAGCGTTTACTCTTCGGTTTCTTGAACCGCAGCACCATCTGATCGGTCTTGCCGCGCGCAACATCGTTTTCGTGCTTGCTGTGATCGTCATCCGCGTGGCGCAGCATGTCGCTTTTGCCATCTAGCTTGAAGCCGAGAGCCTCCACATCCTTGATGACATAGGCCATTTCGATGCGGTGAAGCGTCGAAGTTGCACTAGCGCCCGTACCTAGACCCGATTCGTGATCGTTTATCAGATAGATGCCGCCGGGTTTGAGCGTGGCAAATGCCGCCTTGGACAGTTTGATGGCCATATCGCTATCGCCATCTTTGACGTTCTTGAAATCGTGATAGTTGAGCGCGGTCCAGACGACATCGACTGGTACGGGGGCTAACTTGGCCACGGCCAGGCCGGACTGCTCGGTCGTGTTCGGGTGGGTCTTAGCCCATTCCTGAACCACTGCCGATGGCTTGCCTGACAAGGTATAGACATGGCCCTTGGGGCCAACCGCCAAGCTGAGCAGCCGGGTGTAGTAGCCGCCGCCGGGGGCGAGTTCAGCCACAACCGCGCCAGCCTTGATCCCGCCGAATGCCATCAGCTCGGCAGGTTTGCGATCGGCATCGCGCGCTTTATCAGCCTCAGGCCGTTCGGCGCTGCTGAGCAGAATAGCAAAGCTGGTGGCGCCGGCGGCGACTAGCGGAGCCGCAATCAGGACGGCAGCGAGGGGGCCTGAAAACCATGCGCGCATTGAAATTCTCCCAAAAGTTTTGTCGCTGATCAGCTTAGCGCCAGATTGCCATTCATCCAAACAGCCATTTGTATCGAAACGGTGCCCAGTGCCTAGACTTCGCTCCGCCGCCATGTCATCGCCTCGCCCGATGGCAGACAGTCTTATTCTCGAAGTCGCTGATCTTGAACATGATGTCCTTACGGGCATCTATTCGGAGGAAACCGGCCGTCCGCAGCCGCTGCGAATCACCATTCAGGTACGGCTGAAGGTGGCGGACCGTTACGAACCCGACAGCCCGCTAAGCGCCAGCAAGAACTACATGGACCTTAAATTCGCGGCAACCGATGCGCTGCCGACGGGCGTTCATTTCAAGCTGATCGAGGCGGTGGCCGACCACATTTGTGAGACTTTGTTTTTGCAGGATGGCCGGATTGAGGCGGTGACGGTCAAAATCATCAAGCTGGCGATCAGCGAAAATGGTGAGGCAATCGGCATGACGCTCACCCGTGAGCGTCGCTGATGGCGATTTTTCGGGTTGGCGCGGTGGGGAATGAGCCGCTCGCAGCGGCCTCGGCGTTTTACCGGGACGATTTGCCGCGGATTGTAGAGGAAGTGCGGGATCATCTGCTACTCGTCTTCCCCCCCGCAGACCATAACCATCGCGGCTGGCGGCTGGCGGTGGTTCAGCAATTGGCGCGTCAATTTGCCCCGATTCGCGTCAACGCTGTGGCCTCAGATGATGCTGCCGCAATCGCTGCCGCAGCACGCTATATCGAAGACTCCCCCGCCATAACCGGACACTATCTCGCTTTGGATGGCGAAGGCGCGGGATTGGTGGTAGCTTAGGTCTATGGACGTTTCCCGCCCCCTGGTTGACCAATTCCAGCGCCGAATCAGCTATCTGCGCCTTTCGGTGACTGATCGCTGCGACTTGCGCTGCGCCTATTGCATGCCCGAGCGGATGACCTTCCTGCCCAAGGCCGAAGTGCTTAGCCTTGAGGAACTGCACCGCATGGCGCTCGGCTTCATCGCGCGCGGGGTGTCGAAGATCCGGCTGACCGGCGGCGAACCGCTGGTGCGGCGCGATATGATCGAGCTGGTTCAGGCGATTGGGCGTAAGCTCGGAGATGGGTTGGAAGAGCTTACCCTTACCACCAATGGTACGCAGCTTGCGATTCACGCCGAGGCGCTGTTTGCCGCCGGGGTGCGGCGGGTAAACGTGTCGCTCGATACGCTCAACCGGGATCAATTTGCCAAGCTGACGCGGCGCGATCAGATGCCGCAGGTGCTTGAAGGCATTGATGCGGCCTTGGCTGCGGGGCTCAAGGTGAAGATCAATGCGGTGGCGCTTAAGGGATTGAACGAGGCGGAAATTCCATCGCTTATCGCCGGGGCGCATAGCAAAGGCATGGAGCTGACGCTGATCGAAGTCATGCCGCTGGGTGAGGTTGAGGAGGACCGGTTCGACCATTACCTGCCGCTGTCAGCGGTGCAGGCGGCGCTTGAAAAGCAGTTCACCCTTACCCCAAGCAGCCACCGAAGCGGCGGCCCGGCGCGGTACTTTGATGTGGCGGAAACAGGCGGAAGGCTGGGGTTGATCGCGCCCTTGACCAATAATTTTTGCGAGGGCTGTAATCGGGTTCGGGTGACCGCGACCGGCCAGATGTTCCCCTGCCTTGGCGGCGGGGAGCGGATTGATCTTCGCGAAGCCATACGCTCAGCTGATCCCGATGCGGCGCTAAACGATGCGCTCGATGCGGCGATGAAGATCAAGCCACTGCGACATAATTTCGTTATAGATCAGCCCGGTGCGGCGCCTGCGCTGGCGCGGCATATGTCGATGACGGGCGGCTAACGTGTCGGCAAGGCTAGTTTTTCTTGGGTCGCTCGCAGATTTGGCAGGTCGTGAAGAAAGTGTAGTCAATTTTTCGTCCCCCTTGGATTGGCCGGATGTCATGGGATGGCTTTCTGATCTGTGCTCCGACGAGTTCGCAGACAGGTTGCGCAGCGAACGCGTGAAAGTAGCAATCAACGGTGTTTTGTTGGCGGACAAGGAAGCGCTCGAAGTTTGCAATGGCGATGAGGTAGCCTTCCTCCCCCCAGTGAGCGGCGGATAAAATGCCCGCTGACGTGCGCCTTGTGCTCGAAGCATTCGATCCGGCCAGCGAAGTTTCGCGCTTCACCAAAGCGCACCCGCACGCTGGCGGCGTGGTCTCGTTCGTCGGGCAGGTGCGCGAGGGCGGCGGAGTCGAGGCGCTCGAGCTTTCGCATTACGAACCGCTAACGCTACCGGGGATGACCGCGCTGGGTGACGAAGTTCTGAAACGCTGGCCGCTTGATGGCCTTCTCATCATTCACCGCACCGGCGTAATGATTCCCGGCGATGCCATCGTTCTTGTCGTCGCCGCCGCGCGGCACCGGCGTGATGCCTTCGCCGCGGCGGATTTTGCCATGGACCACCTCAAAAGCCAGTCATGGTTCTGGAAGCGCGAGAAGGTGGGTAGTGAATGGAAGTGGATTGAACCGCGC